>NZ_JBISWK010000075.1:0-4357 GCF_044462205.1 Kocuria rhizosphaericola
CGCCACCCGCTGCCGGGCGACTAGGCCGAGATGATGTTGTGCTCGGGGCCGTAGGGGAACTTGGTGATGTTCTCCGCCCCGTCCTCGCCGATGACGAGGATGTCGTGCTCGCGGTAGCCGCCGGCGCCCGGCAGGCCGTCGGCCACCGTGATCATGGGCTCCATGGACACGACCATGCCCGGCTCGAGCACCGTGTCGATGTCCTCGCGCAGCTCCAGGCCGGCCTCCCGGCCGTAGTAGTGGCTGAGCACCCCGAAGGAGTGGCCGTAGCCGAAGGTCCGGTTGGCCAGCAGGCCGTGGGAGATGTAGATCTCGTTGAGCTCGGCGGCGATGTCCTGGCACACCGCTCCGGGCTTGATCAGTTCCAGACCGCGCTCGTGGACCTCGACGTTGATGTTCCACAGCTGAAGGGAGCGCTCGTCGGGCTGGCCGAGGAACAGGGTGCGCTCCAGGGCGGTGTAGTAGCCCGACGTCATCGGGAAGCAGTTCAGGGACAGGATGTCCCCGCGCTGCAGCTTGCGGGTGGTGGCCCAGTTGTGGGCGCCGTCGGTGTTGATCCCGGACTGGAACCACACCCAGGTGTCGCGGACCTCGCGGTGCGGGAAGGTGCGGGCGATCTCGTGGACCATGGCCTCGGTGCCGGCCAGGGCGACCTCGTACTCGCTGATGCCCTCGCGGATCGCCGCGCGGATGGCTTCCCCGCCGAGGTCGCCGATGCGCGCGCCGTGCTGGATGACCTCGATCTCCTCGGCGGACTTGATCATCCGCTGGCGCATGGCGTCCTGGGAGACGTCGAGCAGCTCGGCACCCTCGAAGGCGGCCTGGATCCGCTGACGCGTCAGCATCGGCAGGGCGTCGTCCTCCACGCCGAGCCGGCGGGCCGCGACGCCGCGCTGGCGCAGGGCCTCCTGGAGGCCGTAGTAGAAGTTGTCGCGCCGCCAGTCGGTGTAGACGATGTTCTCGCCGTAGCTGGTGCGCCAGGGCATGCCGGCGTCGATGTTGGCGGTGACCGTGACGGAGTCCTCGGCGGTGACGACCAGGGCGTAGTTGCGGCCGAACGTGGTGTACAGGAAGTCGGAGTAGTACTTGATGCCGTGGTAGCTGGTCAGGATGACGGCGTCGAGCTGCTTGGCGGCCATGATCTGCCGCAGGCCGGCCAGGCGGCGCTCGAACTCGGCGTCGGAGAAGGTCAGCTTCTCCTTGACCCCGTTGTGCAGGACCTTCAGGCGCTCGAGCTCGGCGACGCTGGTGGCGCCAGGAGCGGTGGTGGCGGGCGAGGTGGTCATGGTCGTCCTTTCGTGGAGTGCGTTCCAGGTGGGTGGTCCGAGGTGGGTGGTCCGAGGTGGGAAACGGCAGTCACCGGACGGCGTCGGCCGGTGCCGGAAAGCGCGGGAAGAGGCCTGCGGACCGTCACCGCAGCAGCGGCCGGCAGCAGTGCGCCGACGAGCTGTGGAGCCACGTTCTCCCCCGACTGCCACGTGTTGCATTCCCTGCAACGTCGTTGCCTCAATCTAGAGTGTGATGTGAGCCACGGTCAAGGGTGTGACCGTCATGGCTTTCAGCATGGCCCGCCCCATCCTGCGTGGCATCGACTTTCACGCGCTTGAGTTGTCGAGAGTGCAACACGCGGCGGGAGACTCCGGCCCGACCCCGCTCGCGGCGGCCGTGCGCCACTCCCCAGGACGCGAACAGACCCTTCCCCCGGGCTGTATATAAGTGATATATCTGTTGGCGACAGATACTTGGGTTCCTTCACGGAGGAAGCGGAGGGGCCCGCCGAGCGCGAGGCGTGGTGACACCGAACGCGAACCGGCCGGTGCGCGCCACCATGCACGCGGCCGCGCCGTGGCGGCGACCCTCCTGAGCCATGTCCGGACCGGTTCCAGCCCCCGACCTCCGGCCCGCGAGCCGTCCGGCCCCCGGCCGTCCGCCACGATCCGACCGATGTCCGCTCGAACGCACCCCTAGGAGCACGATTCTGATGACGCATGTTCTTCCGTTCACCGAGATCGACCTGTCCGACCTCGAGGAGGTGGGGGGCAAGAACGCGTCCCTGGGGGAGCTGATCCGCAATCTGAGCGCGGCCGGGGTGCAGGTCCCGGGGGGTTTCGCCACCACCGCCGCCGCGTTCCGGGAGTTCCTCCGCACCGATGGACTGGATGCGCGGATCGAGCAGGCCCTCGAGGGCCTGGACACCACCGACGTGGGCGCCCTGGCCGCCGCGGGCGCGCGGATCCGGTCGCTGATCCAGGAGGCCCCGCTGCCCGCCGCGCTCGAGGCCGGGATCCGCACCGCCTACGAGGAGCTGGCCGGCTCCCAGCCGGCGGGTGCGGAGGCCTCCTGGGCGGTGCGCTCGAGCGCGACCGCGGAGGACCTGCCGGAGGCCTCCTTCGCCGGCCAGCAGGAGACGTTCCTGAACGTCCGCGGCGTGGAGAACGTGCTGGCGGCGGTCAAGGAGGTCTTCGCCTCCCTCTACAACGACCGGGCGATCGCCTACCGGGTCCACCACGGGTTCGCCCACGCCGAGGTGGCGCTCTCGGCCGGGGTGCAGCGCATGGTGCGCTCCGACGTCGGGGCCTCGGGGGTGGTCTTCACCATGGACACCGAGTCCGGGTTCACCGACGCGGTGTTCATCACCTCCTCCTACGGGCTCGGGGAGGCGGTGGTGCAGGGGGCGGTGAACCCGGACGAGTTCTACGTCCACAAGCCGGCCCTGGCCGCGGGCCGGCCGGCGGTGCTCAAGCGCGGGCTCGGGGCCAAGGCCCTGCAGATGACCTACACGGACTCCCGGGAGCTCGGGGAGACGGTGGGCTTCGTGCCCGTGGCCCCGGACCTGCGGGCCCGGTTCAGCCTCGACGACGCCGAGGTGGAGCAGCTGGCCCGGTTCGCGGTGGCCATCGAGGACCACTACGGCCGCCCGATGGACATCGAGTGGGGCAAGGACGGGACCGACGGGCGCCTCTACATCCTGCAGGCCCGCCCCGAGACGGTGGTCTCGCGCCGGGCCGCCGGGACCGTCTCCCGGTACCGGCTGCACGAGGACGGGAGGGTCCTGGTCGAGGGCCGGGCCATCGGCCAGCGCATCGGCGCCGGCCAGGTGAAGGTGCTGTCCTCGATCGAGCAGATGGCCTCCTTCCAGGCCGGTGACGTCCTGGTCGCCTCCATGACCGACCCGGACTGGGAACCCATCATGAAGAGGGCCGCCGCGATCGTCACCGACCGCGGCGGGCGCACCTGCCACGCCGCGATCATCGCCCGGGAGCTGGGCATCCCCGCCGTGGTCGGGGCCGGGAACGCCACTCAGGTGCTGGCCGACGGGGATCCGGTGACGGTCTCCTGCGCCGAGGGCGAGACGGGCCTGGTCCACGAGGGGCTGCTGGACTACACCGTCGAGGAGACCGCCCTGGGGTCCATGCCCGAAGCACCGCTGAAGGTGATGATGAACGTGGGCACCCCGGAGCAGGCGTTCAGCTTCGCCCAGCTGCCCCACCACGGGGTGGGGCTGGCCCGGCTGGAGTTCATCATCAACCGCCAGATCGGGATCCACCCCCTGGCGCTGCTCGCCCTGGAGAACGGCTCCCCGGAGCTGGACCCCGGTGTGGCCGGGCAGATCCGGGAGCGGATCGCCGCCTACGCCGGACCTCGCGACTACTACGTCAAGCGCCTGGCCGAGGGCATCGCCACGATCGCGGCGGCCTTCGCCCCGGAGCCGGTGATCATCCGGCTCTCGGACTTCAAGTCCAACGAGTACGCCAACCTCCTCGGCGGACCGGAGTTCGAGCCGGAGGAGGAGAACCCCATGCTCGGCTTCCGGGGCGCCGCACGCTACCTCTCGCCGGTGTTCCGTGCGGCCTTCGAGCTCGAGTGCGCCGCGGTGCGGCACGCCCGCACCACCATGGGCCTGACCAACATCAAGCTCATGGTCCCGTTCGTGCGCACGGTGGCCGAGGCCGAGGGGGTGGTGGAGCTGCTGGCGGCCAACGGTCTGAAACGGGGGGAGAACGGCCTGGAGATCGTGATGATGTGCGAGCTGCCCGCCAACGCCCTGCTGGCCGATCAGTTCCTGGACCACTTCGACGGGTTCTCCATCGGCTCCAACGACCTGACCCAGCTCACCCTGGGCCTGGACCGCGACTCCGCCCTGGTCGCCGGATCCTTCGACGAACGCGACCCGGCGGTGAAGAAGCTGCTGGGGATGGCGATCGCCGCCTGCCGGGCCCGGGGCAAGTACGTCGGGATCTGCGGCCAGGGCCCCAGCGACCATCCCGACCTGGCCCTGTGGCTGCTGGAGCAGGGCATCGACTCCGTCTCCCTGAACCCCGACGCCGTCGTGGACACCTGGCTGGCCCTGGCCCGC
>NZ_JBISWK010000076.1:0-12192 GCF_044462205.1 Kocuria rhizosphaericola
ATCATCGACCTCGGCCCCGGGGCGGGCCACGACGGCGGCCGGGTCGTGTTCGAGGGCACCCCCGCCGAGCTCGTCGCCGCCCGCTCGACCCTCACGGGCCAGCACCTCGCGGCGTACGTCGGCGCCTGAGCAGATTGCATCAATTTTCGCCGAAGCATTCATGAAGCAATCGGATGGTCGGCCGGGCCAGCAACAACAAAATTTGCAGAAGACTGCTCAGACTTGCGCCTCCTGTCCAACCGACCGACAACTGCCCTACCCCAAGAATTGAAAAGCAGTCCAGGAAGGGTGGTGGATCGCAACGTATGTCGTGGGTAACTGGGGCTCTTCGGAATGCAGGGGATAGCGGGTGGTGGCGCGTTGATGGCCGGGTCAAGGTTGGGGCTTCCCGATCATGGGGGTTCCTGCGCCACCCATTCGGAAGAAGTCGATGTGCATGACCCTGCTTTCACCTGCCCACACCTGCCCACGTTCGTTCGTCCGGACGAGCACGGTCTTGACGTCGTGGGACAGCGCCTCGAGCATGACCGGGCGGTCCTGGCCTGCCGCATCGTAGCCGCGGACCAGCGGTGCCGTGGCTGTGGACGCGAGGGCACCGCAGGCGACACCGTAGTCCGCCGGCCCCCGAGCCCCTGAGGTCGTGCCCCACGACGCTGACTGTCAGGGTCCGCCGCTACCGGTGCAACGCGCGCGGACACGTGCGGCACCTGGACACGTCCACGGTCGCCGAGGCGCGAACGAAGCTTTCGCACAGGGGCCTGCGGTGGGCATTGCAATGCATCTTGTGCCAGCACCTCACCGTCGCCCGGATCGCCGAGGGCCTGCGAGTCTCGTGGAACACCGCCGACGACGCGGTCCTGGCCGAGGGCCGTTGGGTCATATTCGAAGACCCCACACGGTTCGACGGAGTGGCTGTGATCCGCGTCGATGTGCACGTGTGGCGGCACACCCGACGCGGAGCGAAGTACGCCACGATGATCTTCGACCGGCCCTCGATCAGCGCCGAGACAGGTCCAACAAGGGGGCTGGCCATGATTGACGGCCACTCCAAGGCGACGTTCTAGGACTGCTTGGGCGAACGCGCGAACGCCTGACGCCAGGGCGTGGGAGTCGTCGCGACGGTAGGGGTCAGCGGCTCCAAAACCGCCACCACCGAGGAGTGGCAAGAGGCTGTGGCGGTCATGGACTCCTCCGACGTTGTTCGCCCGGCCGGCGATGCCCTGGATGCGTGCCGGCGCTGCGTCCAGCAGGACACCCGCGGCCGCCGTGGAGGGGCGAGCGCACCCCTCTACACCTTGTGCCTCACCCTGCATACCGGTGCGGACCTGCTCGACGACCAACAGACCCAACATCTTCAGGACCTGTTCGCCGCCGAGAAGCACGTCGAGGTCGACGCGATCTGGGAGGTCTACCAGCGGATGATCGCCGCCTACCGCGAATTCGACCATGCCCGTGGTCGACAGGTGGTGCAGCGGATGATCGACTTCCTCCGCCATGCCGCCCCGGCTTCGCTGAGCGAGGTCGTCACGCGCGGACAGGCCTCGAACAATCGCGCCTCCGACGTGCCGGCCCACTTCGACGGTCCTGGCACATCCAACGCTCCCATTGAGTCGACCAACGGCCGGCTCGAGCACCTGTGCGGCTCGGTCATCCGATTCCGGAACCTGACCGACTACATCACCGGATCACTGCTCAAGACCGGGTGATTCGGACCCCGACTACACCTTGGACCCCGAAGAGCCAGTAGGCATGGGGCAATCCCCGATTTGTGGGCGATAGCCCATGCAGAGTCACTGCGGAAGACATGCAGTCCATTCGTAACAGATTCGCAATGATGGATTGACTTTTAGTGCATAGGTGGCTCGCGACACTAGTTACTGATTGGTTACACGAGATGCAAATTCTACTGTGATGCAGGTGTAAACCGGTCGGTCATTCCGACTGAAGGTGCGTTTGCATGTGAGCCATCGGGACATCAGGGGGATATCGTGAAAGCATGGAAAAGATCTTTGCTCTGTTCGGTTGCAGCCGGGGGAATGGTGGCCAGCGGGCTGGGTGTGGGGGCTTCAGTCGCAGCCCCACCCACCCGTTTCGAGACTGCATTCACATTTAACTGCAGCAACGGGGTGATCCTTCTCGTGGAAGCCTCTGGAAAAGAAAAGACGATCGACAATGGCGGGGGAATGAAAATCCTCTCCCCCGGGCTCAAAGCGAGAATCACCAATGTGACGGATCCGGATAACCCCGGCCCCTCCGCCACTTACTCCATCACAGGCACGGGCCGCACCGAAGCCACGGACCCAGTAAGCGGCGACACACGGTACAGGGTGACAGGGCGAAACGTTCTCAGCCGCCCAGCCCCAGATCCAAATGAGCTTTACTTGGTCTCCGGCAATTTCACCTACGTCCTCGGCGTGGAGGATGGCCAAGTGGTTGAAAGACAACCCTTTACCGGGTCCGGCAATATAACAAATCTTTGCCAAGAACTGGCGTAATCGTTCCGAACGACGAAGCATCCCCGGCGAGACCGCCGGGGATGCTTCGTCTTTCAGGGAGTCCGATCACTTCATGGTATTCATATCGCTTCGAGATTTATTGGGTCAAGGACGCTGGCTCGAAGCCCGCGAAAGCTCAGCTTCCTCGCTCAAGTGGCCCGTCTTTGAAGTGGTTGGGCGGTTGGCTTTCTTGAGGAGCTCGGTGCTGGTCTTAGTCCACACGATCGGATGGCACCGGTCGTTCCATCCGCTGCCGAAGGCGCGGATCTTCGCGTTGAGCTCGGCGACGGAAACGACGTCGGCCCGGTGCAGGGCCTGACGTTCGATGATGGAAAACCACACTTCTACGAGGTTCAGCCAGGAGTCGGAGGTCCAGGTGAAGTGCACCCGGAACCTGGGGTTGTCGGTCAGTCAGACCTTCACTTCAGGGGTTTTGTGGGTGGCGTAATTGTCCATCACCAGGTGCAGCTCCAGGTCCGGGAAGGCCCGGGCGACCTGCTTCAGGAAGGCTTGGAACTCCTGTCGCCGGTGCCTGGGCTTGCAGGCTGCGGTGAGGTGGCCGTTGGCGATATCTAGCGCGGCGAACAGTGTCGAGGTCCCGTGCCTCACGTACTCATGGGTACGCGCCGCCGGCTTCCGGGGTTGCATCGGCAGCCCCGATGCCGTGCGTTCGAGGGCTTGGATCTGTGACTTCTCGTCGACGCACAGCATGATTGCGTTGGCCGGTGGGGCCAGATGGAGACCGACGACGTCGACGACCTTCGCCACCAACTGCGGGTCGGTGGAGAACTTGAAGGTGCCCTCCCGCCACGGGCTCACCCCATACTCCCGCCAGGCCTTGGCCACGGTGCTGTGTTTGATTCCCAGCCGCCCCGCCAGCAGGCGGGAGGACCAGTGGGCGACCCCAAGCTTCTTCGGTGGCGGTGTCAGTGTGGCCGCCACGATCGCGCGGTGGTCGATCTGCCGGGGTCGGCCCGACCGGTCGTGATCAGCCAGCCCCTCGATGCCTGCCTCGGTATAGCGGGCCCGCCAGGCGATCACGGTGGTGCGGGTGGTCCTGACCTTTTGCGCGATCTCAGTGTTGGACACCCCGTCAGCGGCCAGCGGCACGATTCGCGCCCGATGCGCCAGCCCCGCCCGTACCGAGGTCGACCGGCTGAGCCGCTGGAGCTTCTCCCGGTCGCCCTGACGCAACAGCAACAGGGCCGCAGGATGGTTTGCCATGCCCATGGTCCCATCCCGCGAAGCCTTCAGATTGTGCAACGACGGACCACCAGCGCCCAGCTGGACCTGATGCGCCACCAGCTGATGTCTTGGACCACCGCACTTGGCGCTTAGCCCTTCTGGCCTATCTGCCTTAAGGAATAGACGACAAGCTTGGGCGTGTCGGCCGGGGTCGTCACTACGTGCGAGGAGTGCCAGGGCCAGCGGTTCCAGGCCTCGGTGCTCGAACACACCCTGGGCGGGCGCAACATCGCCGAGGTGCTCGCCATGCCGGTCGAGCAGGCCGCGAAGTTCTTCGGCGCCGGCGACGCACGGACCCCGGCCGCGCACGCCGTGCTGGACCGGCTCGCCGACGTGGGCCTGGGCTACCTCAGCCTCGGCCAGCCGCTCACCACGCTGTCCGGCGGCGAGCGGCAGCGGCTCAAGCTGGCCACGCACCTGGGCCAGAAGGGCGGCGTCTACGTCCTCGACGAGCCGACCACCGGCCTGCACCTCGCCGACGTGCAGCAGCTGCTGGGCCTGCTCGACCGGCTGGTCGACTCCGGCAAGTCCGTGATCGTCATCGAGCACCACCAGGCGGTCATGGCCCACGCGGACCGGATCATCGACCTCGGCCCCGGGGCGGGCCACGACGGCGGCCGGGTCGTGTTCGAGGGCACCCCCGCCGAGCTCGTCGCCGCCCGCTCGACCCTCACCGGCCAGCACCTCGCGGCCTACGTGGGCGCCTGAACGAGACCCTCGACCGCGGCGCCGCCCATGGCCGTGCAGCCCCGGTCCCGGTTCACACCTGCCCGAGCGCCTCGACGAGGTAGGCGACGTTCATCCGCAGGATCTCGAGGGCGAGGTCGTGGTCGACGTGCTCCAGGGTGTCGTCCGCGGTGTGGATCCGGTCGTTGGCGCCGTCGGCTCCCTCGATCGTGAGCACGGCCGGGATGCCGCTGTCGATGAAGGGCACATGATCACTGTTGAACGGCAGCAGACTGGTCTGCACGGTGAGGGCGGTGTGCGCCTGCGCCGCTGCCACCAGACCGTTCAGCACGGACCGGGACACGGCGGAGCCCTCGAGCAGCACCGTGGGCGAGAGCGTGTTCCGGCTCGCGATCATGTCCATGTTGACGACCGCGTCGATGCGGTCGCGCTCCGCCCGGTCCAGCTCGGCGACGTAGCGGAGGCTCCCGTGCAGCCCCTGCTCCTCGCCGCCGAACAGGACGAGCCGCAGCTCGCGGGCGCCGGGGTGGTCGCGCAGGGCCCGGGCGATGGCGAGCAGGCCGGCGGCCCCGGACCCGTTGTCGTCCGCGCCGGGCGCGGGAGCGGCGGTGCCGTCCTGGCTGTTGACCGAGTCGAGGTGGGCCGTGACGAGCACCGCGCGACCGTCCGTTGCGCGACCGTCGCCGCCGGTACCCGGTCGCTCGGCGATCAGGTTCTGCGTGGTTCCTCCGGGAAGCGGGACCGTCTGGATCCGCGTGGTGAAGCCCAGGTCGTGCAGCACGCCGTCGGCCCAGCCGAGCGCGGTCCGGAACTCGTCGCTCGTCGAGTGCCGCGTCCGGAACCCGGCGAGCGTGCGCAGGTCCGCCGCGAACGCGTCGCGGGACACGACGGCGTCGAGGCGCGGCCCGGGCGCTGCCCGCGCCCGTTCCGGGGCCGGTGCCCGCTGCTCGAACACGACCGTGTCAGCCGGCAGGGCGCGGACGCGGTAGCACGGCAGGTGCCGCTCGGCCGGCTCGGCGAGCCGGCCCGCCTCGGCAGGATCGAGGTCGACGACGAGGTAGCGGCCCTTGTCGACCAGGACCGGGACACCGGGGTGCTCCTGCTGGAACTGTCGGCCGTTCTGGATCACCAGGTGCAGGCGGGCCGTGGGCACCTCGACCCGGGACGCGGGGGCGCGTCCGGCGCCCGCCCGCTCCAGCCGGGCGGGCTTCCCGGTCACCAGCAGCGTGTCGCCGAGCTGCGTCCAGGCGGCGCCGGCGTCCGCCGCCGCGGCCGTGAGCGCCCGCAGCTCGTCCCGTGCCGCGGGCCGGGGCTCGTCACCGTCCTCGGGGGTACCGGCCAACTCGAATCGGACGATCGTCATGGCGTGTCTCCTACGGCGTGGAACCTGCGGCGTGGAACCTGCGGCGTGGAACCTGCGGCGTGGTGCACCCTACGTCGTGGTGAAGCTCTCGACCACGCCCGCGAGCGAGGCGGAGGTGCTGGGCGGCGACACGGCCCCGGCGCCCATGCCGCGCTTGGCGAAACCGCGCCACACACCGGGGAGGTCCTCGGGATGCAGGACGGTGACCGCCGTGATGATGCCGTCGCGCGCCAGCGTGAAGGTCGGCATGCTCGGAGTGAGCTTGAGCCCGCCGACCACGTACTCGAGCATGCGGCGTTCGGCCTCGACGTGGCCGTGGTGCGCCACGAGGTTGACGAAGATTTCCCACAGGGCGGCGCACCAGACTTCGCCGGCGTTGTGCACCGCGCTGTTCGGCCCGCCGCCGTGCGGGTGGTGCGGCGGGCCGGCCGGCAGCACCACCCCGTTGCTGATGTGCTTGAACGTCAGCGGGTTCTTCCCCAGGTCCGCGGAGTAGGGGAAGCGCCGGATGGAGAAGTAGTAGTTGTCCGTGAAGGTGGGCGTCAGGTCGGTCCACCCGCCGGCGGGGAATGCCCCGGTGGGAAAGTCGTCGGACGCCTGGGAGGTCATGGAGATGGCGAAGAAGTCCCCCCAGCCCTCGCCCAGCGCCCTGCCCTGCTGATTGGCCAGCCCGGAGGCGTTGCCGACGAGACGGTTGGTGATGTAGTGCCCCAGCTCGTGGTACGTGATCAGCGCGTCGAAGTTGCTGGTGCGGGACGGGAGCGGGGCGACGCCGACGAACTCGTACATCTGCATCCGCGGGCTGGCGCCGTCGGCCGGGGTCTGCATGTTGGCGTTGTCGGTGCCACTGAAGTCGTGGCCCTCCGCCAGGATCGGGTCCCCGCCGAGACCGGCGCCGCCGGGATTGTGCTGCTGGGCGTTGCCGGCCGCCTCGTCGAAGCCCGCCTCGTACCAGCGGTCGTGCAACCAGTTCACGTGGAAGAACATCCCGACCAGGCTGGCCTGCACGTTGGCGGGGTCGCTGGCGGGCCGGGTGGAGTCGTAGGGGTGGTCGAAAGTGCGCGGCCCCGTGGTCCGGCCCTCCACGTCGCCCGGGCTGTGCCCGTTCGGCGTGCGGAGATCGGCGTAGGCGATGCAGTTGTTGCCGCGGGTGGTCGTGGCGTCCTCCGGCAGCCACGGGGCGCCGGGGAGCAGGCTCTCGAGGGTGACCAGCTGCTCGGGGATGGTTGCGGCCTGGAACCCGTCCGGCTGCCCGGTCGGGTGCGGCGAACCGGGGGCCGGCCCGTCCTCGGGGCGGAACAGGGCGTCCCCGGTGTTGAACACCCGGTAGGTGAAGGCGGCGTCGGCCCGGAGGTTCTTCCGGAACAGCACCTCCGGCTCCCCGAGCGCATCGATCACGTAGCTGAACGCCGGGAAGCCCTCGATCCACAGCTCGAGATAGTAGCCGGGGGCGAACTGCTGCTCCCCCAGGGGGAACAGCACGTCCTTCACGCGCACCGTCCGCTCGAACGCCGGCCGCCCGCCGCCGGCCGGTTCGGCGGAGCGGTAGAACCGGTAGCTCCCACCGGCGGAGTCACCGGTTTCGGCGCTCACCTCGCTGAACGCTGTGGAGTCGTACTCGACGCCGGTCAGGTCGTAGGCCGCCAGCGCGATCGCCTCCTCCGCCGAAGTGGTGGTGGCCGTGCGGGCGCTCCGGGCCTCCGCGGCACCGGGAAAGAACTGGCCCGCCACGGAGACCACGGCACCGTCCGGGCCGATCGCCGCGGTCGCCTCGGAGTTGAACACCTCGACGCCCTCGGCCCGCTGCACGAGCTGCACCGTGCGCAGACCGCGTCCGCTCACCGACACCACCTCGACGCCCTGCGCGTCCGCCTCGGACAATCGCCACAGATCGCCGTGCTCGGTGACGAACCGCTGAACCGTCTCCTCTGCTGACGCGCTCGCCTCCCCCGACAGACCGCCGGCCGGGGCCCGCCGCGTAATGCGGTGGGGCAGCTGCGTCACCTGGTCGTAGTCCGCCTCCAGGTCGCCGAGCTGCCCCGCCAGCCGGAGGTGACCGGGTGAGACGGGAGCCGAAAAGGCGGACGGCGCCGTGCCGCGGGCACTCCGGGCGCCGGCGTCGTACAGCGCGTGGAAATCCTCCGGCAGTGCTCGGTCAGCGGGCATCAGGAACTCCTCGCGAACGATCCGTTTCCAGCCCGGTCACCTCCACTGCGGCAGGACCGGAGTCCTGCTCGGCGGCGCGGCCGACCTGGCCTCTCATTAAGAAGCGGGGCCTGACGGTGCGTCAAGCAGTGCACATGCCTGTGACGTGGCCGTTCACCCGCCGATCCGTGCCACGCACCGGCGGAGGGTGCTACGGGGACGCCACGCGCTCCGCGTACCGGCGCTCGAAGGCGAGGATCGCTTCCGTGGCCTCGAACAGCTCGTCCGCCATCTGCTGGAGCACCGCGTCCTCCTGGCGGTAGGGGTCGATCACGTCGTTGCGCTCGGGGTGGCGCACCGGCACCCGCTGCCGCAGCCGCGGCGCCTGCTGGACCAGCCAGGCCCAGCGCTCGGCGCGGTCCGCCGGCACCGCCCGGTCCAGCTCCGGGTCGGTGGAGAGATACTGCAGGATCCGGGCGAACTCCCGCAGGGTGAAGACCTTCTTCAGCAGCCGCGGCGCCTGCTGGAGCACCGGCTGGGTGTGCTCCCGGGCCATCACGAGCACCAGGTCCACGTCCCGCAGCACGTCCGGGGTGACCTGCCGCGCCCGGTGCGCGGCGGCGGCCTCCAGGCCGCGGTCCTGGGCCAGCCGGCCCACCCGCTGCTCGAAGCCCTCGTCCACCAGCGCGTGCATCCCGGCGCTCGTCACCTCGAAGCCGCCGGGCGAGATCGCGTTGAGGCCGTGGTCGAGCTCGACCGCCGCCATGGGCGAGCGGCACACGTTGCCCGTGCAGACCGTCAGGATGCGCGTGGGGGCCATGGTTCTCCTCTGGGGGTCGAGTCCGGTTCATCGTATCCGGGTCGGGGCCCTGAACAGTCGTTCACCGGCTCACCGGGATCGCGCCGTGGACGGGCGTCGGAGGGCGAGGGGTCCGTCGTCGTCGTTCTCCTGACCGAATCACTACGCGCAGAGTTGTACGGGTGCGTAACACGGCACATCGTTATTGATTGTTTATGCAAACGCGCCTTTATACTCGACCTGGCTCCAGAGGATCTTCCCCCCATCCCCATGGCCTTGCACGAGTCGTTCCCCCAACGATCCATGCGAGATAGGCGTTCCAGCGTGAAAGCATCCCCCCGACTGACGCTGCCCGCCGCCCTCACGGCGGCGGTGCTGGCCATCACCACACTGACCCCGGTCGCGGCCACGGAAGAGGCCGCGACCACCTCATCGACCACCCTCTCCGAGGAGCGCCAGGGCAACCTGGTCTCCAAGGTCGTGGAGTCCGACGGCGAAGTCGTCTCCACCCTCGTGGACGGGACCACCGGCGAGGCCGTCTTCCCCGACCCCGCCCGCGCCGGCACGCAGCCGGCCGCCGGCGACCCCCACGGCGGCGCCGTGATGGGGCAGTGGGCCAAGTCCGAGGACCACTTCGAGCAGCTGGCGGCGACCTCCGCCCGCACCGCGGCGGAGCTCTCCGGCGACACCGACGACGCCGGCACCGGTGCCGGTGCCGGTGACACCCCGGAGGAGGCCGGCGCGGGGGTCGCGTCGGCCGAATCCCTCGGTGCCGCCGCCTCCTGGGCCCCCAGCGGCGTCAAGGGCACGGACGTCTCCAACTGGCAGCCGTCCCTGAACTGGACGAGCCTGTGGAACCAGGGCTCCCGCTTCGCCTACGTCAAGTCCTCCGAGGGCGACAGCATCCGCAACAGCCTGTTCACCCAGCAGTACGCCGGCGCGGGGGCCGTGGGCATGTACCGCGGCGGCTACCACTTCGCGATCCCCACCCGGGACTCCTCCGGCGCCAAGCAGGCGGACTACTTCCTCGCCAACGGCGGCGGCTGGTCCGCGGACGGCAAGACGCTGCCCGGCCTGCTGGACATCGAGAACAACCCGTACCCCTCGCTGTACGGCAACGCCTGCTACGGCTTCTCGCCGTCCGAGATGGTCAGCTGGATCCGCGACTTCTCCGACCGGTACAAGTCCCGCACCGGCCGGCTGCCGGCGATCTACACGAACTACTACTGGTGGCGGGACTGCACGGGCAACTCCAGTGCGTTCAACGACCACCCCATGCACATCGCCGCGTACGAGACCGCGGCCCCCACGGTGCCCAGCGCCTGGTCCACCTACGACTTCTGGCAGTACACCGACGCCGGCTTCACCGAGCGGATCGACGCCAACGTCTACCGCGGCAGCTCCGCGCAGCTGCAGGACATGGCGCGCAACGCCTACTACAAGCCGCTCGGCGGACGGGCCCCGTCCGGCACCCCGGCGGCCCCCACCCAGGTGGCCCCTGCCGGGTACGTGGTCAAGGGCGCCATCGGCAACCAGTACCGGGCCCTCGGCGGGTCCTCGGTCTTCGGCACCCCCACCGGCAACGAGCGCAGCGGACTCCTCTACGGCGGGGTCCTCCAGGGCTTCTCCAAGAAGCACACCTTCTACTGGACGCCCTCCACCGGGGCCTGGCCCGTGAACTTCAACGGCGCCATCGGCCGGAAGTTCGCCGCGAACCGCTGGGAGAACGGCTACGGCTACCCCACCACCCGCGAGGTCGGCGGACTCGTTCACGGCGGCGCCTACCAGGTCTTTCGCAAGGGCAGCGCCGTGACCAAGGTGCTGTGGAGCCCGGCCACCGGCGCCGTGCCGGTCCGGGAGACCAGCGGGATCGGCGGGGTGTGGAAGCGCGGCGGCCACGAGCGCGGCTACGGCTACCCCGTGACGTCCGAGCGGGGCGGGCTGCTCAACGGCGGCGCCTACCAGGTGTTCCGCAACGGCAGCAAGGTCTACCGGATCATCTGGAGCTCCGCCACCGGCACCCACGTGGTCCAGGAGAACGGTGCGATCGGCCGCGAGTGGCTCGCCGCCGGCTCCGAGCGCGGCTACGGCTACCCCACCACCAACGAGTACACGTACGGCTCCGAGATCCGCCAGCGGTTCTCCAAGAACTTCACCGTGCACTACTCGACCACCACGAAGAGGACCTGGGTGACCCGATGAGCCACGCCAAGCACCGCGCCCCGGCGCGCACCCGCACCCCCGGTCCCCTGACGCTGACCGCGGCCGCCCTCGCCCTGGCGGTCCCCGCCACCGGGATGCTCACGGCGGGCCCCGCCGCCGCGGCGAGCTCGGACATCGTCACGGTCTCCTCGAGCACCCGCTCGGCCGACGCCCAGCAGCTGCTGGAGCTGATCAACGCCCACCGCAAGGCCAAGGGCCTCGCCCCCGTGAAGTATTCGGCGACGGTCTCGGGGATCGCCCAGGGCGAGTCCGACCGCCTGGTCCGCCAGGAGGTCATCAACCACACGAACACGTTCCTGACGGATTCCCGGGCCGCCGGCTGGATCCACGCCGGCGAGATCCACGCGGTCTCGTGGCAGGGCCGGGTGACCGACCTGATGACCTGGTGGAAGGGCTCCACCGCGCACAACAAGGTGCTCACCGACCCGGACATGACCGTCATCGGCATCGGCCTGACGTACGCGGACGGGTCGCTGGCCGGGAGCAAGGAGGGCTGGCGGCTGGTCGGCACGGTCACCTCCTACGGCTACCCGGACGGCAAGGCCCCGGCGGACGTCCGCACCTCGGTGGGCACGGCCCCCGCGCCGGCCCCGGCACCGGCGCCTGCGCCTGCGCCGAAGCCCACTCCCCCGCCCACCACCGCGCCGATCACCTCGGCCGGCTACGAGGTGCGCGGCGCCATCGGCCGCCAGTACCACGCCCTCGGCGGGGCGGCCGTGTTCGGTGCCCCCACCGGCAGCGAGCGCGGCGGGCTGCTCCACGGCGGCGCCCTCCAGGGCTTCGCCAAGAAGCACACGTTCTACTGGAGCTCCGGCACCGGGGCGTGGCCCGTGAACTTCAACGGCGCCATCGGCCGCAAGTTCGCCGCCCACCGCTGGGAGAACGGCTTCGGGTACCCCACCACCCGCGAGATCACCGGACTCACCGGCGGCGGCGCCTACCAGGTCTTCCGCAAGGGCAGCGCCGTGCACAAGGTGCTGTGGAGCCCCCGGACCGGGGCGAAGGTCGTGAAGGAGAGCGGGGCGATCGGCCAGCGCTGGAAGTCCGCCGGCGCCGAGCGCGGCTACGGCTACCCCGTCACCGACGAGTACCGGTACGGCTCGGAGGTCCGCCAGCGGTTCTCCAACGGCTACACCGTCCACTGGTCCTCGATCACGAAGCGCAACTGGGTCACCCGCTGACCCGTTCCTCCGCCCTCGGGCGCGCCCGGCGCACCCCGACGACGACGCAGCCCC
>NZ_JBISWK010000077.1:0-76156 GCF_044462205.1 Kocuria rhizosphaericola
CGTCGGCCGGGGCTCCGGACCGGTTCAGGACCTGCCGTCGAAGAGGCTGGTCACGGAGCCGTCCTCGAAGACCTCCTGGATGGCGCGGGCGATGAGCGGGGCGATCGAGAGGACCGTGAGGTTCTCGAACTGGTGCTCCGGCGGCACGGGCAGGGTGTCCGTGACGACCACCTCGATGGCGCCGCACGTGGACAGCCGCTCCACGGCGGGATCGGAGAACACGGCGTGGGTCGCGGCGATGATGACGTCCTTGGCGCCCTTCTCGCGCAGCACCTGCACGGCGCCGGAGATGGTCCCGCCGGTGTCGATCATGTCGTCGATCAGCACGCAGGTGCGGCCCTCGATCTGCCCCACGACCTCCTTGGAGGTGGCCTGGTTGGGCCGGGTGATGTCGCGGGTCTTGTGCACGAACGCGAGCGGGCACCCGCCCAGCAGCTCGGTCCACTGCTCCGCGACGCGCACGCGGCCGGTGTCCGGGGAGACCACGGTGACGTTGTCGACGTCGACGACGGAGCGCACGTGGTTGGCCAGCAGCGGGATGGCCATGAGGTGGTCCACGGGACCGTCGAAGAAGCCCTGGATCTGCGCGGTGTGCAGGTCCACGGACATCAGCCGGTCCGCGCCGGCGGTCTTGTAGAGGTCCGAGATGAGGCGGGCCGAGATGGGCTCGCGGCCGCGGTGCTTCTTGTCCTGCCGGGCGTAGGGGTAGAACGGGGACACCACGGTGATCGACTTCGCCGAGGCCCGCTTGAGGGAGTCGATCATGAGCAGCTGCTCCATGATCCACTGGTTGATCGGGGCCGGGTGGGACTGGATGAGGAAGGCGTCCGTGCCGCGCACCGAGTCACCGAACCGCACGTAGGTCTCGCCGTTGGCGAAGTCGTAGGCGTCCGTGGGCACCAGCTCCGTGCCGAGCTCCGAGGCGATGCGCTCGGCGAGCTCCGGGTGGGCGCGCCCCGAGACCAGGACCAGCTGCTTGGCACCTGCGTTGGTGATGGCGGTCATTGTTACTCGCTTTCCTCAGTGGTGTCCCCGGCCGTGGCGTGCGCCGTGGTGTCCGCGCCGGTTCCTGCGCTGGAGTGCCCGGGAGTCCCGGGGCCGGTCGCGGCGCCGTTGCCCAGGGCGCGCGCGGCGGCCTCGGCCGCGGCGGTGCCGGGACGGTGCTCCACGACCCAGTTCTCGACGACGCGCTGCGCGCCCTCGGTCAGGGCCAGGGCCCCGGGCGGCACGTCCTTGCGGATCGTGGTGCCCGCCCCGGAGTACGCGCCGTCGCCGATGTGCACGGGGGCCACGTACATGTTGTCGGAGCCCATCCGGACGTGGTCGCCGATCACGGTGCGGTGCTTGCGCACGCCGTCGTAGTTGACGAAGACCGAGGCCGCCCCGATGTTGGAGTGCTCGCCGATCGTGGCGTCGCCCACGTAGGACAGGTGCGGGACCTTCGAGCCGGTGCCGATCCGGGAGTTCTTGGTCTCCACGAACGTGCCGATCTTGCCCTCGTCCGCGAGCACCGTGCCGGGGCGCAGGTAGGCGAAGGGGCCCACGCTCGCGCGGGGGCCGATCACGGAGCCGGAGCCGTGCGTGCGCACCACGTGGGCGCCGGGGCCGACCTCCACGTCCGTGAGGGTGGTGTCCGGGCCGACGACGGCGTCCTCGCCCACCCGGGTGCCCCCGTGCAGCTGGGTCCCCGGCAGGATCGTGGCGTCCGCGGCGATGCGCACCTGCACGTCGATCCAGGTGCTGGCGGGGTCCACGACGGTCACGCCGTTGCGCATGTGCGCCTCGAGGATCCGGCGGTTGAGGTGGGCGCCGAGCTGGGCGAGCTGCACGCGGTCGTTGGCGCCCTCGACCTCCCAGCGGTCCTCGATCTTCAGCGCGTCCACGGCGTGGCCGGCCTCGCGGGCCAGCAGCGGGACGTCGGTCAGGTACATCTCGCCCTGGGCGTTGTCCGAGGTGACCTTCGCGAGGCTGTCCCGCAGGACGTCGGCGTCGAAGGCGAAGATGCCGGAGTTGATCTCGGCGACCGCCAGCTCGGCCTCGGTGGCGTCCTTGGCCTCCTTGATCTCGCGGAACGAGCCGTCGGCGTCCCGCAGGATCCGGCCGTAGCCGCCGGGCTGCTCGTGGTCCGCGGTCAGCACGGTCACCGCGTTGCCGCGCTCCTCGTGGTGGGCGACCAGCGTCCGCAGGACCTCCGGGGTCAGCAGGGGGACGTCGCCGTAGGTGACCACCACGGTGCCGGCCAGCCGCTCCTGGGCGTCGAGCGCCTCCACGGCGGCCTGGACCGCGCGGCCCGTGCCGGGGACCTCGTCCTGGTCCACGATCAGCGCCTCGGGGTCCTGCTCGAGGACGTGCGGGGCCACCAGGTCCCGCTCGAAGCGCACCACGGCGGCCAGCCGCCGGGGGTGCAGGCTCCGGGCGGCGACCAGGCAGTGCCCGACCATGGAACGACCCCCGATCCGGTGCAGGATCTTGGGGGTCTTGGACTTCATGCGCGTGCCCTTGCCGGCGGCCAGGACGATGACGGCGGCGGGCCCGACGGCCGCCCCCGGACGGTTCGCAGGGGTCTGGGGGGTGCTCACGGCGGGATGCAGCTCCTCGGTCGTCGATCGTAGAGAGGAGCCGGTGGGCTCACCGGCTCCGTCTCTGTTCCGTCTCACTAGCTCTCGGGCTCTTCGGCTTTCGAGCGTCCTGGCGGGATGCGGACGTTCCGCCTCTAGGACTCGAACCTAGACTCCACGGCTCCAAAGGCCGGGGTGCTGCCGATTACACCAAGGCGGAGCACCGCCGTGGAACGGCAGTGGTGCACGCGGTGCACAGGCAGTCACCCTACCACTCGGGCGTCAGGCCCCGGCCGCTCCGGGACGGCCCAGGATCACGATGATCCGTGCCGTGGCGGCGGCCTCCCGCAGCTCCGGGACGGCGGAGAACAGCTCCTCGACCGTGTCCTCGTCCACGCCGGAGACGATCAGCGGGGCGAGGTCCAGCAGGGGCCGCATCCGCTCGAACGCGGCCGCCGGCCCCTCCCCCGCCTCCGAGGACGCCGCCACGTTCCAGGCCACGGACGCCAGGTAGTGCGAGTCCACGTCCAGGGCCCCTGCCTCGCGGGCGCGCTCCAGGTACTGGACCAGCTCGACCTCGTCCGCGGTGGCGCCCTCCGTCTCGAGCAGCAGGTGCACCCGGTGGCCCGAGGCGGCCTCGGCGAGCGCGGCGAGCATCGAGTAGATGCGGTCCTCGCTGCGGCCCCGTCCGCTGACGCCGGCCCGCGGTACCACGAGGTACTCGGCACCCACGCCCGAGGCCAGCGAGAGGTGGTCGTCGAGGACCGCGATGACGCCCTCGTCCGGGATGTCCTCGTCGATCGAGATGTCCGCCCGGATCATCAGGGGGTCGGCGCCCGCTGCGCGCAGGGCCTCCCCCACCTGCCGCTGCGGCACCGAGCCGAGGTGGCGTCCGACCAGCTGGCCGGGTCCTGCCGGGATCTCCACCGGCCCGGGGTGCTCCGTCACGGCGCGGACGGCGGCCTCCAGGTCCGGAATGCCGTCCAGCCGGGTGCCCAGGGGACGCGTGCTCGGGATCGAGGAGGATCGCTCCGTCGGGTTCTGCTCCATGGCCTCATGTTCTCACCCGCGGTTGGGTCGCCGCTGAAAAATTTCTGTTCGCACACCCACCGTCCCGCCGCCGAGCCCCCAACTTTTGTGCCCTCCGTCCGCCGAGTCCCCAACCACGCCGCAGATCCCCACGATCATTCCTGGGGATCCGCGGCACGAGTGGGGACTCGGCGCAAAAGCACTCGGAGGCTTGGGTGCTCGGCGCACCAGGAGCTCGGGCGAGTGGGGGCTCGGCGCACCAGGAGCTCGAGCGAGTGGGGGATCGGCGCACCACGGGCCCAACAGGGTGGAGGTCGGGGCAGCGGGTGAGCGCGGGCGGGCACGCGAGTACCCTTGACGGGTGGCACATCTACTCGGCGGCGAGAACCTGCATCTGGAATTCCCCACCAAGACGGTCTTCGACGCCGTCAGTCTCGGCATCGACGAGGGCGACCGGATCGGCATCGTGGGCCGCAACGGCGACGGCAAGTCCACGCTCATGAAGCTGCTCGCCGGACGGCTGAAGCCGGACGGGGGCCGCGTGACCGTGCGCTCGGGCGTGCAGGTCGGCATGCTCGACCAGGCCGACGTGCTGGACCCGGAGCTGACCGTGGGGCACGCCGTCGTCGGCGACAGCGAGGAGCACGAGTGGGCCGGGGACGCGAAGGTGCGGGACGTGCTCGGCGGGCTGGTCAAGGACCTCGACTGGGACGCGAAGCTCGGCGAGCTCTCCGGCGGGCAGAAGCGCCGCGTGGCGCTCGCCGCCCTGCTGGCCGGGGACTGGGACGTCATCTTCCTCGACGAGCCCACCAACCACCTCGACGTGGACGGCATCACCTGGCTGGCCCGCCACCTCAACAACCGCTGGCCCAAGAACCAGGGCGGCCTGGCCGTGGTCACCCACGACCGGTGGTTCCTGGACGCCGTGTGCACCGACACCTGGGAGGTGCACGACCGGACGGTCGAGCCCTTCGAGGGCGGCTACGCGGCGTACGTCCTGCAGCGCGTGGAGCGGGACCGGCAGGCCGCCACCGTGGAGTCCAAGCGGCAGAACCTCATGAAGAAGGAGCTGGCGTGGCTGCGCCGCGGCGCGCCCGCCCGCACGGCCAAGCCCAAGTTCCGCATCGAGGCCGCGAACCAGCTGATCGACGACGTCCCGCCGCCGCGCGACACCGTGGCGCTGTCCCAGCTCGCGGTCTCCCGGCTGGGCAAGGACGTGGTGGACCTCGAGAAGGTCTCCGTCTCCTACCCCACCGAGGACGACGGTCCCCGGGAGGTGCTCCGCGACGTCACGTGGCTGATCGCCCCCGGGGAGCGCACCGGCATCCTGGGCGTCAACGGCGCGGGCAAGTCCACGCTGCTGGGACTGGTCACCGGCGAGGTGCAGCCCACGAGCGGACGGGTCAAGCGCGGGAAGACCGTGCGGATCGCGACCCTGACCCAGCAGCTGTCCGAGCTGGAGGACGTGGCCGAGGACCGGGTCTCGGACGTGGTCGCGTCCAAGCGCACCACCTATCTGGCCGACGGCAAGGAGATGACGCCGGGCCAGCTGCTGGAGCGGCTCGGCTTCACCAACGAGCAGCTCGCCACCCCGGTCAAGGACCTCTCCGGCGGGCAGAAGCGGCGCCTCCAGCTGCTGATGATCCTGCTCGACGAGCCCAACGTGCTCATCCTCGACGAGCCGTCCAACGACCTCGACACCGACATGCTCACCGCCATGGAGGACCTGCTCGACACCTGGCCGGGCACCCTGCTCGTGGTCTCCCACGACCGCTACCTCCTGGAGCGGGTCACCGACCAGCAGTACGCCGTGATCGACGGCCGCTTCCGGCACCTGCCCCGCGGCGTGGAGCAGTACCTGGAGCTCGCCTCCCAGTCCCGCACCGGCACCGCCGCCGGCTCCGCGAGCGCCACGAACCCGATGGCGGCCACGGGGGCGGCGTCCTCGAACGGGACGACGACGGAGGGCGGGCCCAAGCTCTCCGGCGCACAGACCCGTGCCGCGCAGAAGGAGGTGGGCGCGATCGAGCGGAAGCTGGAGAAGCTCACCCAGAAGGTCGACACCCTGCACGCGGAGATGGCCGCGCACGACCAGTCCGACTACACCGGGCTGGGCAGGATCACCGCCCGGCTGACCGCGGTCCAGGACGAGATCGAGGAGCTCGAGCTGCGCTGGCTCGAGCTGTCCGAGGACCTGGTCTAGACCCGTGGCGGGCCCGGAGCAGGTGGCAGTGGCCCTGCTCACGGGCTCCGGGATGGGCCCGGTCCTCGCGGACGCGCTGCGCCCGGCCGGTCTGTCCGTGCAGCGCTGGACCCGGCGGCGCGTCCACCACCGTCCGGGCGCCGGGGTCACCGCGGTCTACGACGTCGTGGCCCTGGCCGGTGCGCGGCGGGCCGCCGAGGTCGTCTGCGTGGGCACCGCCGCCCCGCCCGAGCGCTCCTCCACCGCCGCGGTGCGGATCCGGCACGAGGGCGTGGAGCTCGTCGCGTGGCGGCACCCGCACGACCCCTGGCTGCCCGGTCTGCCCTGGGCCTGCTCGCCCGAGGCCGTGGGGCGGGAGGTGTTCTCCTCCGCCGTGGCCGCCGAGCTCACCGAGGTCTCCTACCGGCCCACCCGGCGGGCGGTGCTGCGCACGGACCACGGGTCGCAGGTGCGCTACCTCAAGGTCCTGCGGCACGACCGGGCCGCGGCCCTGCACGCCCGGCACCGGATGCTGCTCGAGGCGGGACTGCCCGTGCCGGCGCCGGACGGCGACCCGGTCCGGGACGTCGTGGTGCTCCGCCGGCTGCCCGGCGCCCCGCTGGCCGCGTCCGTGCGGGACGACAGCGCCGCCGCGCTGCGCCCCGAGCACGTGCTGGCCCTGCTAGACGCCCTGCCCGCCGCCGCGCTCGAGCTGCCCGCCCGTGCCTCCTGGACGGACCGGGTCCTGGACTACGGGCACGCGGCCGCGGTAGCCCTGCCCGAGGAGCGCGCGCGGATCGAACGGCTCGCGGCCGCGATCGACGGCGCCCGCCGGGCCACGGACCCCGGCCCGACGGTGCCCGCGCACGGGGACCTCTACGAGGCCAATCTGCTCGTGGGTCCGGACGCCCGCGGGGGGTTCGGGCCGGTGACGGGGCTGCTGGACGTCGACACCGTGGGCCCCGGCCACCGCGTGGACGACCTCGCCTGCCTGGTCGCCCACCTCTCCGTCCTGCCCACGGTCCACGACCGCTACGCGCACGCACCGGCCGCCGCGGAGCGCCTGCTCGCCGGCTTCGACGAGGTCGTGGACCCCGCCGCGCTGCGCGTGCGCTGCGCCGGGGTGGCCCTGTCCCTGGTGGCAGGCGCCCGCCGCTCGGGCGGCCCACCGCACCGGGCCCGGCGGCGCCTGGAGATCGCGGAGCGGTTCCTGGTGAGCGCGCAGCAGCAGGGATCCGAAGCCGAGTCGCGATCGGGCGCCGCGACCTGACCGACGCGTGACACGACGACGGCGGTGGCGGGATCGCGCCGCGCCACCGCCGTCGTCGTTCCTCCTGGATCGGTCCGCTCCGTTGCCGGGCTACTCCCCCGCGGCCTCCAGACGGTAGGCGTCCGAGAAGTCCAGCTCCCAGACCGCTCCGCCGCCGACGGCTCCGAACGGGTTCATCGGTCCCGCCGCGATGCCCTCGGCCGTGGCCACGCTGTTCACCGAGGCGTAGACCTCGCCGTGCCGGCCGGTCNGGTCGCCAGACCGGCCGGCAGCGGGACGTCGACCGCGTACCGGGCGGCGTCCTCCTGGTGCCGGTGCAGGACCACCACCTGCCCGGGCACCGTGCCCGGGGTCGGCGGCGCCTCCTCCGCCGGGGTCTCCCCCGGGGGCATCGGCGGGGTCGGCCCGAAGAGCTGCGAGACGTAGAGGTGCTTGCCGTCCACGGCCACGCCGGTCACCGCGGTGAAGCCGTCCCACCGGTCCAGCTCGGTGCCGTCCGCGGAGAACTGCACGACCGAGGCCTCACCCGGCCGGACCGAACCCAGCCCGCCCACGTAGACGTTGCCGTGCTCGTCGGCCGTCAGGGACGTCGGCACGAACTCGGCGGGCCCCTCGGGGTCGTCCGTCCCGTCGGGCAGGACGGTGGTCGGCCACGTGGCCCATGCGGTGATCTCGTACTCCGGCGGGGAGTCCTCCGTGGCGGTGGAGAAGTCCGGCTCGACCTTCCAGACGGTGTTCGCCCCGGCGTCGGCCACGAGTGCGTAGCCGTCCGGCGACGCCTCCTCGTCCTCGTCCACGTACAGGATCGCGTACGGGTTGGAGTCGACCTGCGCGCCGTCGGGGTTCAGCTCCTCCTCGGCGGCCTGCAGGTCGGCGTACGGGATCAGATACTTCTCCCCGGTCTCCTCGGTGCCGGCCACGAGCATCGCCCCGCCCCGGGCCTCGAACACCGAGAGGTCGATCCGCTCGGGGTCGTAGCCCGCCATGATGTACTGCCCCGCCACATCCGTGGCGTCCGCGCCCGCGGGCCCCTCCGCGAAGGTCCCGTCCGGCGCCGCCACGGACAGCAGCCCCTCGACGGCGGTCGACACCGTGGGCGTCCCCCGTCCCGGGTTCTCGATCAGGGTGACGGCACCACTCGGTCCCGCGCACCGGGCGCCGACGCACTCCGTGCCGCCGCGGCCCGCCTCGGCCACCACCAGGGCTCCGTCCTGGTCCCAGTTCAGCTGCCGCGGATTGTCCAGCCCGTCCGCGACCACGCGCGGCCCGGACGGTGGGTCCTCCCCGTGCGCGAGCGCCGCCGGCAACGGCCCCGCCAGCACCACGACGGCCGTGACCACGCCTGCTCCGAGTCTCTGTCCTGCCATGACCCACCCCCGGTCGGATCCTCCCGCGCGCCAGCCGCGCGACAGCCCCAGGCTAGGACCGCGGTTCCGCCCCCACCAGGAACGATCCCCAACCGTGACCACCTCTTGACCTACGCGCGGGTACACGGCGGGACGCCGTCACACTGGCCCGTTCCTTGACTCCTCCGGGGCCCGGGCGTGGACTCGAGAGCATGGAGACCCTGCCGGTGCCCCGCACCTCGCCCGTCCCGTTCCACCGCCGCCTGCCGACCCTGCTGACCCTTCCGGCCCTGCTGCTCGTCCTGCTCGTCGCGCTCGTGGGTGCCCTGCTCACTGCCCCTGCCGCCGGAGCCGCCGAGTTCCGCGGCGAGGACAGAGTGGTGGTGGCGGCCGACGAGGTCGTGGACGACGACCTGTACGTCACCGGGGAGACCGTGGTGGTCGACGGCACCGTGCGCGGCGACCTCCTGGTCGCCGGCGGGTCGGTGACGATCAACGGCACGGTCGAGGGGGACCTGATGGCCGCGGCCCAGACCGTGGTGATCGAGGGCACCGTGGGCGACGACGCCCGCGTGGCCAGCCAGGTGCTCCTCCTCGGCGAGCAGGCCCGGGTGACCGACGACCTGATCACGGCCGGCTACAGCCTGGAGACCCGCCCCGGCGCCGAGATCGGCGGGGACGTCCTCCTCGGCGCCTACCAGGCCCTGCTGGCCGGCGCGGTCGACGGCGACGTGACCGCCGGGGCCGCCGCCCTCGCCCTGGCCGGCACGATCGGCGGGGACGTGCAGGCGGACGTGGGCTCCGTCGACGAGGTCGGGGCCGCGTGGGCGCCCACGACCGGCGTCGCCGTGCCCCAGGTGGACCCCGGGCTGACCCTGACCGACGCGGCGCGCCTCGGCGGGGACCTGTCCTACCGGTCCGGGACAGAGGGCGAGATCGCCCCGGGCGCCGAGATCGCCGGGGAGGTCGTCTACGAGCCGGTGGCCGTCGAGGAGGAGGCGGCCGCTCCCACCGGCGCGCTCGCGCTGCTGATCGCCGGTCTGCGCCTGTTCGTGACGCTGCTCCTGGTCGGGCTGCTCGCGCTGTGGCTGCTGCCCCGGACCATGACCGGCGCGGCGGGCGCGCTCCGGGCCCGGCCCTGGCTCAGCCTCGGGTGGGGAGCGCTGGCGATCGCGGGGACCGCGGTCGCCGTCCTCGCCGTGCTCGTCGTGTCGATCCTGCTGGCCATCGCGCTGGGCTGGCTGACCCTCGCCGGGCTGGCCGCCGCGGTGGTGGCCGCGGGCGTGGTCCTCGACCTCGTGCTGGTCCTGGGGCTGGTGCTCGCCGTGGCCCTGTTGGCCCCGGTGGTGGTCGGCTACACCGCGGGCGGTCTCCTGCTGCGGGACACCGCCCCGCAGCACTTCGGCAAGCGCGTGCTGGCCCTGGCCCTCGGCCTGCTGATCTACGTGCTGCTGCGGGCCGTGCCCTTCCTGGGTCCCGTCGTCGCCCTGCTCGTGGCGCTGTTCGGTGTGGGCGCCCTCGTGGTGTGGGCCTGGGACGCCGCGCGCCGCAACCGGGCGCGCCGGCGCGCGGACCGGGGCGGCTATGCCGGCGCCGCCTCCGGCGACCCGCAGCGCACCGGTTCGTGGCAGGCCGGCCCCGGGCACACCCCGCAGGCCGGTCCGCAGCGGCTGGGCCCGCCCTCGGGGCAGCCGACCCCGGGACAGCCGCTCCAGGGGCACTCTCCGGAGGGACCCCGTGCGGAGGGGTCGCCGCAGCAGACGCGGCCGCCGTGGTCCGGCGACGGCTCCGGGCGGCAGGACCCCCCGGAGCCGCCGCGCTGATCCTCAGCCCACCGGGACCGAGAGCACCTCGAGGGCGGCCCGCAGCTTCGTGGAGGACGTGTGCACCGTGTACGGGAAGTACACGACCTCCACGCCCACCGCCGCGAACTCCCGCTCGAGCCGTTCCCCCTTCGGGGTGCCGCGCCAGTCGTCACCCTTGAAGAACACGTCGAAGCGCAGCTGCTCCCAGGTGTCGAGCTTGTCCAGCAGTCTTTCGGCGTGGACCTGGTCCACGTAGCGGATGTGCTCGACGATCTCCATCCGCTCGCGCAGGGAGACCACGGGCCGGTGGCCCTTGGTGATCTCGATCAGGTCGTCCGAGACGACCCCGGCGATCAGGTGGTCGCAGTGCTGCTTCGCCTGGCGCAGGATGTTCAGGTGCCCCACGTGGAACAGGTCGAACGCCCCGGCCGCGTACCCCACGCGCGGTGCGTGCTTGTCGGTGCTCATGTCAGTCATTCCCCCCTCGGGATCCTGCCGGAGCCTCCTGTGCCCCGGCCCGGTGGACCGCCCGGACTGCGCCGGGGGGTCCCTCTCGGTCTGCTCGCCGCGGGCCCCGGAGGGGCGCGGCGGAAATCTGTGGGCCCTCCGCCCGGAGCGGACGGGCCGGTGCGGACTCAGCCGGACGGCTGCCCTGCGGGTTGCTCGTACGGTTGTCCGGCTGTCCGCTCAGCCGTCTGCCCGGCAGCGTCCCCGCTCGACGGCACGGCGGCCTGCCCGCTCGACGGCACGGCGGCTTGCTCTCCGAACTGCTCCTGCGGGACCTGAGCGACCGCTGCTGCGGGGCGCCGGCCGGTCCGGCGGCGGTGGTGCCAGCGGGCCACGGGCTCCTCGACGAACCACCAGCAGGCGATGCCGGCCATGGTGCCGACCACCACGCGCAGGGCCACCCCGGCCGGGCCCGGCATCTCCCCGAGCAGGGCGGTCAGCGCGTGCCCGGTCCCCAGGTGGAGCAGATAGATGCTGTAGCTGGCCAGACCCAGCAGCTGGACGGGCTTCCAGCGCATGACCGCCAGGGCCCGGGACCCGAGCCGGCCGCTGGGACCGTGCAGGCCCCAGAGCACCACCAGGCAGGCCGCGACCGCCTGCGCCGTGTAGCGCACGGTCTCGCGGAAGAGCTCGTCCCGGATCAGCAGCGACCCGAGGTAGAGGAGCACGGCCAGCACCAGGACCCGGTCCCGGCCCCACCACGCCGGGGCGCCGGCCGCGCCCCCGGAGGTGCTGCGGGCGTACCAGACCGCCGCGAGCACCCCGATCGCGATGGCCTCGAGCCGGGTGTCCGTGCCGAAGTAGATCCGGTCCGCGTCGGCCCCGCCCAGGTGCAGGGCCACCCGCGCGCCCGCCGAGGCGAGAGCGGCGGCCCCCGCCAGCACCGCGAGCGCGAGGGCCGGCCGGCGCCGGCCCACGAGCAGCAGCCAGATCAGCGCGAACGCCACGTAGAACTGCTCCTCGATGGACAGGCTCCACACCACGATCGACCCGGGCAGGACGTCCACCTGGGAGTCCGTGTAGCGCCAGTTGAAGAAGAAGAAGACCTGGCCCAGGAAGTCCCCCAGGTTCACCGGCCGCACCAGCCACGCGTACAGGGCGGTGGGCAGCACCAGGGCCACGAGCAGCGGCGGGGCCAGCTTCAGGGCCCGCCGGCGGTAGAACCCCGCGAGGTCGAAGCCACCGGTGCGCCGGTGCTCCTTGAGCACCAGGTGCGTGATGATGAACCCGGAGATGACGAAGAAGATCGTCACCCCGCTCCCGCCCGGCACCAGCTCGAGCCCGGCGTGCGCGAGCACCACGAGCATCACCGCGGCGGCCCGCATCGCGTCGAGATGCGCGAACTGCCGCACGGGCAGCTGTGCCCTCAGACGCCGGCGCGCCCCTGCTGGTACCGGTACTGGTGTCTCCCCCGCCACAACGTCCCCCTGCGTTCGCCGGACGCCGCGCTCCCCCGAGCGGCGGCCGTCCCGTGCTGCGTCCGGACCCCCTGGTTTGCTTCAGGGAATTCCGGTGATCGCCCCACCCTACTGCGGAGAAACCTGCGTTTGCATCCGAAATTGGGGAGCACAAAAGGGGACATCGAAATCCGTTTCCGATCGTTAATGCCGGGGTTAGACTCCATGCGATCCAATGAATCCGGGCGGGGGGTCGTCCGGAAGGCCGCGGGGGTCCCTCGACCCACAACCCGCGGCGGATCACCGCGGCGCCGGCCATCGGCGCCGGGAATCCAGATCTGGGGGGAGCTGACATGATCCTTGACCTGTCGTGCACATCGAGCACTCGAGGTCCTACCGTCCGTACCGCGCACCAGCTGCTGGGCGGGCTCCTGCTCGCCGGGCTCCTGGCCGGCTGCGGCGCCGCCGGCGCCACCGACGACCCGGCGGCCGAGGCCCTGGAGGCCAACACCGTGGTGGAGCTGGAGACGCCGCAGGAGGTCCGCGCCAAGGACCTGCCCTCGGCGGCGCCCGTGGCCGCCGACGCTCCGGAGGTCGAGCAGATCCAGGCGGCGCTCGAGGCCCAGGAGGCCTTCGTCCCGTCGGACGAGCCGGCCGCGGCGGACCCGGGCGACCCGCAGTCCTCCGCCGAGCTGGACGCCCGGCAGGAGCCCGCCGAGCTGGACCCGGCCGCCGTGGCGGTGGCCGAGGAGGCCACCGCCGGCGCCGCGCTCCAGGAGGTCCTCGCGTCCCTGGCCGAGTTCGAGCACCAGGGCTGGGAGCAGCGCGGCGCGCCCGTCGTCGTCGGCGACCCCGTCTCCGCCCCGCTGCCCACGGACGAGGGCGAGGCCGTGCGCGTGACGGTCTGCCTGGACTCCTCCGAGGTCACCGTCGTGGACCGCGACGGCGTGGTCGTCAGCGGCAAGCAGAAGGGCCGCAAGGCCCTGCACAACTACGACCTCTTCCGCCAACCGGGCGAGTCCTGGCAAGTCGTCCAGCACGGCTTCCCCGACGACCCGACCTGCTGATCCGTCCGCACGAACCTGTTGAGGAACCACACCATGGGAAACACGAACACCCCGCCCCGGGCGGACCGGGTCCGGCGCCGGGCGCGCACGGCCCGCACCAAGGCGACCCTGAGCATCGGCACCGTGATGGCCGTCGCCGCGACGCTGCTGACCTTCGCCCCGGTGGGCGCCGCCGAGGCGCCCCCGGTGGACGGCAAGTCCGCGGCCTCGGCCGCGGCGTCCTGCTGGGAGATCAAGCAGAAGGACCCGAAGTCGGCCTCCGGGGTCTACTGGCTGGTGACCCCGGCCATGACCGCGCCCGAGCAGTTCTACTGCGACCAGGTGACCGACGGCGGCGGCTGGGTCATGGTGGGCCGCGGCCGCAACGACTGGAAGGAGTACTACCAGGGCGTGGGCACGCCCAAGGACGTCTCCTCCACCGTCACCGGCACGGCGGCCTTCGCGCCCAAGCAGCTGTCCTCGGAGACGGTCGACGACCTCCTGAACGGCCAGCGGCCCGACTCCCTCGACGACGGCATCCGGCTGCGCCGCGCCCGTGACGCCGCGGGCACCACCTGGCAGGAGGGTCGCATGAAGGTCTCCGCCAAGCCGTACTGGAACTGGGCCTTCGGCTCCCGCACCCCGGTGACCTCCTGGTCGTTCGCCTACGGCGGGAGCGTCGCCTCCGGGACCGGCGGGACCACGCACGACATCGGCACCACCGGCACGGCCCGCATGCGCTTCGTCGACACCGCCGAGACCAGCTGGCAGCGCGGCTTCCGCTACGGCGACGAGATGCTGGGCAGCAACACCGCGACCACCTACCTGTGGTCGCCGGCCACGGGCGGCAAGGGCGCCATGCCCTTCACGCAGGTGTACCTGCGGCCCAAGGTCACCCAGCAGGCCTTCACCGGCAAAACGGTCCCCGACACCGGCACCGCCGCGATCGCCCAGCGGGCGCTGCCCAACAGCGGCGCCGAGCCCACCAAGTGGGGCGCCGTGGAGCGCGCCGACGGGCAGGACGGCGAGATGAACACCGAGGTGCAGGCCCTCGAGCAGATCGGGAGCACGGTCTTCACCGGCGGCAACTTCAAGGCGATGCAGCGCACCCAGGGCGGCACCGGGCGCGTGGCCCAGGCCTACCTCGCGGCCTTCGACGTCAACTCCGGTGAGCTGCGCACCGACTTCCGCCCGGTCTTCGACGGCCAGGTGAAGTCCCTCGCCGAGCTGCCGAACAACCGGCTGGCCGTGGGCGGGCGCTTCAGCACCGTCAACGGCGTGAGCTCCCCCGGCTTCGTGGTGCTCGACGCCACGACCGGCAAGATCGACACCGCCTGGAACCTCAAGGTGGAGAACCTCCTCACCGGCGGCGTCCTGCAGGTCCGGGCGCTGGACGTGCAGGGCGACTGGCTCTACCTGGGCGGCGCCTTCACCCACCTCAGCGGCGGACAGGCCACCGGCAAGGTCTACGCCCGTGCCGGTGCCCGCGTGAAGATCTCCACGCGCACCCCGGACGCCTCCTGGAACCCCGAGTTCAACGGCACCGTGACGAGCGTGGACGCCTCCGCGAAGGGCGACCGGCTCTACGCGGCCGGGTACTTCAACCAGTCCCAGAGCACCTCGGCGTTCCGGCTCGCGGCCGTGCGCTCCACCGCCGGCGCCGCACTGGACACCTGGACCTGGGAGCCGTCGATCGCCATCGACTACGCCAACCCCGGTCAGAAGGGTTTCCAGCTGGCCGTGCGCGAGCAGGGGTCCACCGTGTGGGCCGGCGGCGCCGAGCACAGCATGTTCGGCTTCGACCGCTCGAGCTTCCAGCGCACCTCGACCGGCATCACCACCGCCGGCGGCGACATCCAGGCGATCACCTCGACCGACAACACCGTCTTCGGGGCGTGCCACTGCTTCAACTGGTTCAACGCCGGCGCCACGAAGTGGGACCGGCTCTCGACCCAGCCGACCACGGTCGCCGACCGCATCAACGCCATCGGCGCCTGGGACGCCGGCAGCGGACGCTACCAGCCCGGCTTCAACCCCGAGATCAAGGGCTTCGGCGGCTGGGGCATCTGGGCCACGATGATGGACAGCAACGGGGTCCTGTGGACCGGCGGCGACGTCAACCGCAGCATCTCCTCCACCGGCTCCCCGCAGTGGTCCGGCGGCTTCCTCCGCTTCGCCCCGCGGGACGCCAAGGCCCCGGCCGCTCCCTCGGGCCTGAAGGTCGGCCGGGACGGGGACTCCGACGCCCTCTCCTGGACGGCGGCCCCCGAGGCCGGCGTGACATACCAGGTGCTGCGCAACGACCGGCCGGTCGGCACCGCCACGGGCACGAGCCTGAAGGTCCCGCACGTGGACGCCGCCCGGTACGCCGTGCGCGCGGCGGACGCCGCGGGCAACGTCTCCGCCTCCACCCCGGTGGTGGTGGCCGGCACGCAGCCAGCCCCGGCGCCGCAGCCCGAACCGCAGCCGGAGCCGGAGCCCGGCACCAGCACCCTGATCGCCGAGGGCGCCACGTGGAAGTACCACCACAACCGTGACGTCTCGCCCGGTGCGGGCTGGACGTCCGCCGGCTTCGACGACTCCGCGTGGAAGCAGGGCTCGGCCGTGCTCGGCTGGGGCGACGCCTCGGTGAAGACCACGCTCGTGGCCGACGGCACCCGCCCGATCGTCACCCAGTTCCGCCGCACCGTGGACGTGGCCGACGCCTCCAAGGTGGCGAAGCTGACCATCACGACCCGCGCCGACGACGGTGTGGCCGTCTTCGTCAACGGCAAGGAAGTGGTCCGCTCCAACGTCGCCGACGGCTCGCTCGAGGACCACCCGTGGGCCCTGGCCCCGCGCCGGACCGCCACCGCCGTGGCCGAGCCGGTCGTGGTCGAGGTGCCCGGATCGGCGCTGAAGACCGGCAAGAACGTGATCTCGGCCCAGATGCACTCCAACTGGACGAACACCACCGACGCCAGCTTCGACCTCTCCGCCGTGGCCACCGCCGGCACGCAGCCGGCGCCGCCCGCCGAGGAGGAGCCGCCCGCGGAGGAGCCCCCGGCCGAGGAGCCCCCGGTGGAGGAGCCGCCCGCCGAGGAGCCTCCCGCCGAGGAGCCGCCCGCCGAGGAGCCCCCGGCCGAGCAGCCGGCCGATCCGGACGCGCTCGTCGCCGAGGGCGCCACGTGGAAGTACCACCACGACCGCGCCAACCCGCCGGCCCGCGGCTGGGCGTCGACGGACTTCGACGACGCCTCCTGGAAGCAGGGCTCGGCCGTGCTCGGCTGGGGCGGCGACCAGGTGAAGACCACGCTGGTGGCCGACGGCACCCGCCCGCTGACCACCTACTTCCGCCGGTCGGTGCAGGTGGCCGACGCCTCCACGGTCGAGAAGCTCACCCTCACCACCCGGGCCGACGACGGCATCGCCGTCTACGTCAACGGGGAGGAGGTGACCCGCAGCAACCTGCCCGACGGGCTGCTGTCCTCCGGGACGTACGCGACCGCCCCGCGCCGGACCGCCACCGCGGTGGCCGAGCCCGTCACGGTGGAGGTCCCCGGCTGGATGCTGCGCGACGGCAAGAACGTCATCGCCGCCGAGATGCACTCCAACTGGACCAACACCACCGACGCCAGCTTCGACCTGAAGGCCGTGGCCACCGAGGGCGAGCAGCCCGAGGCGCCCGCGGTGCTGCCCGACGTCATCGCCCGCGGGGCCGAGTGGTCCTACCGGCACGAGGACTCGGCGCCGGAGGACGACTGGCAGGAGGCCGGCGCGGTCACGGGCTGGCTGAAGGGGAAGGCACCGTTCGGCTGGGGCACCCCGGTGACCACGGAGCTGACCACGGACGGGCGCCGGCCGGTGGCCACCCAGTTCCGCAAGGAGTTCACGGTGGCGGACCCGGCGGCGCTCGGGGACCTGCAGCTCACCACCCGGGCCGACGACGGGATCGTGGTGCGGGTCAACGGCAAGGAGGTCGTCCGGTCCAACATGCCGGAGGGTTCCCTCGACTGGACCAGCTACACGCTGGGCGCCCGGAGCACCGCCGCGGCCCTCGCCGATCCGGTCACCGCCGTGGTGCCGGCCTCGGTCCTGAAGGCCGGGGTCAACGTGATCAGCGTCAGCATGCACCTCGACTACCGGGCGACCCCGGACGCCAGCTTCGACCTCGAGCTGGCACCCCGGCCGAAGGACGCGGCATGAGCACCACCACCGGCAGCGCCGGCGCCCCGCGGCGCCGGCCCACCTTCCCGGAGGCCCTGGCCGGGCTGCGCGCCGCGCAGAAGCCCGGCCAGGGGGTCCCGGCGTACACCCGGTGGGTGAACCGCCCGCTGGCCCGCTACGCCGCGGCCGAGGCCGCCGCGGCGGGGCTGACCCCCAACGGGGTGACCGCCCTCAGCGCGGTCCTCTCCGCCGCGGGGCTGGCCGTGCTCGTCGCGGCGCCGCCGGCCCCGGCCACGGGCGTCGTCGTCGCCGTGCTCCTCGCGGCCGGCTACGTCCTGGACTCCGCCGACGGGCAGGTGGCCCGGCTCACCGGCACCGGCTCGCCGGCCGGGGAGTGGCTCGACCACGTGGTCGACTCCATCCGGACCCCGGCGCTCCACCTGGCCGTGGCCGCCGCCGCCCTGCTGCACCCGCGGCCCGAGGCCTTCCCGGCCACGGCCCTGGCGGTGCTCGCCGCGCTGTTCGTGCTCGTGGAGGTCGGCCAGTTCATGAGCCAGATCCTCGCCGAGCAGCTGCGGCGCAAGGGCGGGATCGCCGGGCCGCCCACGGGCGGGACGCTGCGCTCCTTCCTCAACCTGCCCACCGACGCGGGGGTCACCTGCTGGATCTTCCTCCTCTGGGGGATCCCCGCGCTCTTCCTGCCCGCCTACGCGATCCTGCTGGCCGCCCTCGCGGCGATCAGCGCGGTCTCCATGCGGCGCAAGTACCTGGGCCTCACCGTCCGGCCCGCCGACACCGATCCGGACGCCGACGCCGTCGGCGCCCTCCCGACCGACAGGAGCACCCGCCATGTCCGCTGACGTCCTCGCCCCGGCCGCGACCACCGCCGCCGGCTTCCGCACCGAGCACCCGTCCGTGTCCGTCCTGATCGCCACCGCCGGGCGACCGCAGATGCTGCGCGAGGCGGTCCGCGCGATCGTCGAGCAGGACTACGCCGGCCCGCTGCAGGTCGTCGTCGTCTTCGACCGCATCGAGGTCGACCCGCTCGCGGACGTCACCGTCCCGGCCGGGGTGGACCTGCGCACCGTGCCCAACACCCGCTCCCCGGGGCTGGTGGGCGCCCGCAACACCGGCATCCACGCGTCCACCGGGGAGATCATCGCCTTCTGCGACGACGACGACGTATGGGCCCCGCGCAAGCTCAGCCGGCAGGTCGCGCACTGGCAGCGGCACCCGGAGGCCTCGGCGATCGCGGGCGCGATCGACATCGTCTCGCACGAGCGCACCATCCGGCGCGTCCCGCAGGCCGTGGCCACGTTCCCGGAGCTGCTGGCGGACCGGATGATGGAGATCCACCCCTCCGCGCTGATCTGCCGCCGCGCCGACCTGTACGGGCCCGTGGGCCTCGTCGACGAGGACCTGCCCTCCTCCTACGGGGAGGACTACGACCTGCTGCTGCGCCTGGCCCGGCACGCCCCGGTGCACTCCGTGCCCGAGACCGTGCTGACCGTGCGCTGGGACCGGCCCTCCTTCTTCCGCCAGCAGTGGGGGGACATGGCCGACGCCCTGACCTACATGCTGCGCAAGTTCCCCGAGTTCGAGACCTCGGACCAGGGCACGGCCCTGCTCGCGGGTCAGGTGGCCTTCGCCCACGCCGCCCGCGGCGACCGCCGGGAGGCGGTGCGGTGGGCGCGGGCGGCGCTGCGCCGGGACTCCCGGCAGCTGCGGGCGTGGGGCGCCCTGGCCGTGGCGACGGGCGCGATCAGCGCCGAGCGGCTGCAGAACGCCGTGTCCTTCTTCGGCAGAGGGGTGTGAGGCGGTCGTGGCGCTCCTGACCTCGTCGGTGGTGCGGCCGGCGCCGGTGCGCCGCACCACCGGCGCCCTGCCCGCCTGGCCGCTGCTGGTCCTGTTCTGGGGGCTGCCCCTGATCTGGGCCTCCGGCGCCCTGCAGTTCGCCCCGGCGCTGCTCGCCGTGGCCATGCTCTTCCTGCTCGTGCTCCGCCGTGGTGTCACGGTCCCGTGGCCGGCGTGGGTGCTCGGCGTGTTCCTGCTGTGGATGGCGGCGAGCTCGGTGCAGATCGAGGGGTTCGGCTCCTGGATGGGCTTCGCGCTGCGCTGGGTGAACATCTTCGCCGCGCTGATCTACTTCGTCTACTACTGGAACGCCCGGGAGACGCTGGACCACCGGCGGTTCCTGCGGGCCGCCGTGGTCGCGTGGGCCACGCTCGTGGGCCTCGGCCTGCTGACGTTCGTGATCCCCGAGGCGCGGCTGACCACCCCGATCGGCCTGCTGCTGCCGGAGGGCATCACCTCCAACGCGCTCGTGCAGAACTTCTTCTTCCCGCCCCTGGCGGAGGTCCAGCTGCCCTGGGGGGCGCCCGAGCCCTACAACCGGCCGGCCGCCCCGTTCCCGTACACCAACGGGTGGGGCTCCGGGTTCGTGCTCCTCACGCCCCTGGTGCTCGCCTACCTCACCACCGTCCGCTTCCGCGCCCGGCACCTGCTGATCGTGGCCGGGCTGCTGGCCTCGCTCGCCCCGGCCGTGGCCACGACCAACCGCGGCATGTTCCTCGGCATCGCGGTGGCGCTCGGGTACGTGATGGTCCGGATGGTCCTGCGGGGCCGGATCGGGGTGGCCCTGGCCGGTGTCGTGGGCGTCGCCGCCGTCGGCGGGTGGCTCGTGGCCAGCGGCGCCGTGGAGCGGATCCTGGGCCGGCAGGAGTACAGCGACAGCACGGGCACCCGGTCCGACCTGTACCGTGACACCTTCCTGGCCACCCTGGAATCGCCCCTGCTGGGCTACGGGGCGCCCCTGTACGACGAGACCGTCGGCATCGAGATGGGCACCCAGGGCTACGTCTGGACCCTCATGTTCTGCTACGGGCTCGTGGGCCTGGGCCTGTTCGTGGCCTATCTGCACGGGACCACGCTGATGACCCTGAAGGTCCGCACCACCACCGGGATGCTCGTGCACTCCGCGCCCGTGGCCGCGTGCATGTTCTTCACCTACTACGGCCTCGACGCGGTGCAGTTCATCCTGATCAGCCTGAGCCTGGCCGTGCTGCTGCGCTCCCGGCGCTACGGGGAGGGGCTGTGACCCCGCAGCCGCTGGCGCGCTCGGGCTCGCTCACCTTCGCCTTCGTGGTCACCGGCGCGGGTCTGGCCTTCGCCGCCACGCTGGTGGTCTCCAACGCCTCGGGCGCGGCGGCGGCGGGGCAGTTCTTCCAGGTGGTGGCCGTGCTGGCGATCGCCACGACCCTGTCCACCTTCGGCGCCGACACCGGGCTGGTGCGGGCGGTCCCCGCCCTCACCGCCCGGGGCCAGGCCTCCGCGGTGCGCGGAGTGCTGCGGATCGCGGGGCGGCCGGTGCTCGTGCTCGCCGTGGGCGTCGCCGGCACGGCGGCCGTGCTCACGGCCCTGCCGGGGGTCCTGCCCGAGGGCGTCGGCCCCGCCGTCCTGCTGGCGGCGCCCTTCCTCGTGCTGGGGGCCGTGCTCAACCTCGCCTTCGGCGCCCTGCGCGGGCTGCACCGGGTGCCGACCTTCTCCTTCCTCCAGAACGTGGTGCTGCCCTCGCTGCGGGTGCTCGCCGTGCTCGCCGTCGTCGTCGCCGGCGGCGGGCTGCTCGCCCTGACGGCGGCCTGGACGGTGCCGGTCGCCGTGGTCGCCGTGCTCGCCCTCGTGCTGCTGCGCCGGTACCTCCGGGACCTTCGCGACGAGCCCGGGGCCGCTCCCCCGCCGGGGACGGGAGTCCAGCGGCGGGCGTTCTGGTCCTTCTCCTCCGCCCGCGGCGTGACCGCCTTCGTCGAGGCGCTGCTCGAGTGGCTCGACGTGCTGCTGGTCGCCGCGTTCCTGGGTCCTGCCGCGGCGGGCGTCTACGGCGTGGTCAACCGGTGCATCCGCGTGGGCGCCATGCTCGACCACACCGCGCGCATCGTCACCGGCCCGTCCATCAGCGCGGCACTCGCGGTCGACGACCTCGCCACCGCCCGCTCCGTGTTCACCCGCACCACCGCGGTGCTCGTGGCCGGCGCCTGGCCCTTCTACCTGACCCTCCTGCTGTTCGGACCGGTCGTCCTGTCCTTCTTCGGCGAGGGCTTCGAGTCCGGCTACCCCGCGATGCTCGTCATCGCCTCCGCCATGCTCCTGGCCGTCTCGGCCGGCGGGGTGCAGTCCCTGCTGCTGATGGCCGGGCGCAGCCGGTGGCAGCTGATGAACAAGTCCGCCGCCCTGGCCGTGGCGGTGGCCCTGAACCTGTGGCTGATCCCGCAGTGGGGCCTCGTGGGGGCGGCCACGGCGTGGGCGGCGTCGGTGCTCACCGACACGGGGCTGGCCCTGTTCCAGTCCGTGCGGCTGCTCGGCATCTCCCCGCGCTGGTCCGTGGTGGGCGCCATCGCCGCGGCCGCGGCGGTGCTCACGGGAGGAGGCGGGCTGCTGGTCCGCGCCCTGCTCGGGACGAGCCCCACCGGACTGTTCGTCCACCTCGCGCTGACCGGTCTGCTCGTGGCCGGCGCCGGTGCGGTGTTCGTGCTCCGGAGCCGGTCCGCCGTCCGGGGGACGGACTCCGAGGCCTGTGGCCCGAAGAGGCCACGGAGTTCCAGGGACCTGCTGTGGTCCCGTTGAGTTTGCATCTGTAACATTCAAATCGATCGACATCGGATCAGGACGCCGCCGGCCGGGCTGGACTCGGCAGCGCTTCCCGAGGCCCGGGTCGGCCACCCGCCGGGGGGCGGAGGCCGGCCACGACCGCTCCGACCGAGACGACACGCGATCCACCAGGGGGGAAATCCACATGAGCGAGACACTGAACACCATCGGCGCCGATCGGCGCCGGACCCGGGACGACACCGTCCGGACCCGGCCGCGCCGCCCGGAGCCGGCGGACCCGACGCCGCCGTGGCGCCGCGTCCTGCGCCGGTGGCCCACGATCCTCAGCACCTGGCTCATCGTGCTGGCCGCCGCCCTCGTGGCGGGTCTCCTGTGGCCGCCGACCTACCAGGCCACCGCCTCGATGACCGTCACCCCGAGCGCGGTGAACCCGCTCACGGGCGACTCCGGCTTCGAGGAGGTCGAGATGCAGACGGAGATGGCCACGATGGCCTCGCAGCGCATCACGTTGCGCGCCGCCGCCCTGCTGCAGGACGTCCCCGTCGAGGAGGCGGACCCCGCGCTGGCCGAGGACCTGCTCGAGCGGCTGTCGACCACCGCCCCGGACGACACCCAGGTGCTCCGGGTGACGGTGACCGCCGAGGACCCCGAGCAGGCCGCCGAGCGGGCCAACGCCCTGGCCACCGCCTACCTGGCCGACCGCGGCGAGGACGTGCAGACCACCGCCGACGACACTCTGGCGCGCATCGACAAGTCCATCGCCGGCCTCGAGCGCAGCGACGACGACTCCTCCAGCCTGCGGCAGCTGCGCGAGCAGCGCACCGCCCTCGCCCTCATCGCCCCGACTCCGGGCCGCGTGATCAGCGAGGCCACGCCGCCGCAGGAGCCCTCCTCCGCCGGTCTGCTGCTCTTCGTGGCCGGCGGACTGGTCGGCGGACTGGTTCTCGGCGCCCTCGCCGGCGCCCTCCGGGAGCGGGCCGACCGCAGCGTGCGGCGGCCCGACCGGCTCGCCGACGCAACCGGCTCGCCCGTGGTGGTGCTGGCCTCCGAGGAAGACGAGAACGGCGCCCTCGAGCTGCTGCGCCGGCTCTCCCAGGACGAGGACCGCGCGGTGCCGCGGCCGGGCTCCCGGATCGCCGTGCACTCGACCCTGCCCGGCCAGGCCGCGGTCGTCGTGCAGGCCCTGGACAACGTGGTCTCCTCGTGGGGCGGCACCGTGGAGATCGTGGGCGCGGACACGCTCACGGACTCCGTGGGCCCGCTGGGCGACACGAACTGGCTGGGCATGGACGACACCACGCCCTCCCTGCTCGTGGCCACGGTCCAACCCCGCGCCGGGGCGGCCGAGCTGGCCGCCCTGACCGACCGGGTCGACGGCGTGGTGCTGGCCGTCGAGCCCCGTGGCCGGCTGCGCCGGTTCCAGGAGCGGTTCGAGCGGCTCAGCGGCCGCGGCGCCGCGGTCGTCCCCGCGTTCGTCGTGCAGCGTCAGGTGCGCCCGAGCGCGGACCCGGTGCCGGCCCAGGACGCCTCGCCGCAGCGCCACTGATCGTCCGCCGGCGCCGCCTGGACCCGGGAGGTCAGGTCAGATCCAGGCGCCGGCGGCCGGAAGCCAGGGGTCAGGGAGCACGCACCGCGAGAGCGGGCGCTCCCTGGCCCCTGAGCACGTCCGCGAGGTCCCCGGCCGCGGCGGCGTCCGCCACCAGGTGCGCCACCGTGGGCCCGGACCCGGAGACGAAGCCCGCCAGGGCGCCGGCGGCCGCACCCGCGGCCAGCACCGGCTCCAGCTGCGGGGCGAGCGAGAGCGCCGCGGCCTGCAGGTCGTTGGCCAGCAGCGGGGCCAGCTCCTCTGCCGCGCCGGCGCCCAGGACGTCCTCGAGCTCCGCCGGCAGCCGGGGCGGCGGGACGTCCTCGTGCGCGCGCAGGCGGTCCAGCTCGGCGTAGACGGCGGGCGTCGACAGTCCCGCCCCGGCCGCCACGAGGACCAGGTGCAGCGGGGCGCCGACCGCCACCGGGCGCAGCCGCGCCCCCGTCCCGGTGCCCACCGCCGCCCCGCCGGTGAGCGCGAACGGCACGTCGGCGCCGAGACCGGCCGCGAGCTCGAGCAGCGCGTCGTCGTCGAGCGCCGGACCCCCGGAGACCCGGGCGGCGAGCCGGTTCACGGCGAGCAGCGCCGCCGCGGCGTCCGCGGAGCCCCCGCCCATGCCGCCGGCCACGGGCACGGCCTTGTCGATCTGCAGGTGCAGTCCGCCCACGAGCGGCGGGAAGCGCGCGAGCACGGCCTCGGCGGCGCGGACCGCGAGGTTGGACCCGTCGGTGGGCACCGCGTCCAGGGAGAACGTCCCCTGCTCGATCTGCTGGGCCACGAGCGAGCCGGGGACCGCCGCCACGCCCACGGTGGTGCCGGCGCCCCGGGTCAGCGTGGCCGTGACGGTCTCCCCCGTGCTCACCGCGCAGTACAGGCTCGCGACGTCGTGGTAGCCGTCCGGGCGCGGCGGGCCCGCGGCGAAGAACAGGTTGACCTTGCCGGGCGCGGCGGCGCGCTCCGTGGGCGGCATCGTGGTCATCCGCCGCGCACCCCGGCCGTCAGTCCCGCGGCGGCGCCGGCCTGCGCGATCCGGGCGAACTCGTGCACGTCCAGCTTCTCGCCGCGCTCGCCCGGGTCGATCCCGGCCGCCTCGAGGATCTCGCCGGCCGCCGCGGCGGAGCCCGCCCACCCGGCGAGGGCGGCCCGCAGGGTCTTGCGCCGCTGGGCGAAGGCCGCGTCCACGGCCGCGAAGACCAGCTCCCGGTCCACGTCCGCGACCGGCTGCTCGCGGCGCACGAAGCGCACCAGCCCCGAGGCGATCTTCGGCGCCGGCCAGAACACGTTCTTCCCGATGGTCCCGGCCTTGGTGACCTCGGCGTACCAGGAGGCCTTGACCGACGGCACCCCGTAGACCTTGGAGCCCGGTGCCGCGGCCAGCCGGTCCGCGACCTCCTCCTGCACCATCACCAGCCCGCGGCGGATCGAGGGGAAGCGGGCCAGCAGGTGCAGCAGCACCGGCACGGCCACATTGTAGGGCAGGTTCGCCACCAGGGCGGTCGGCTCGGCGGGCAGCTCCTCGACGCGCATGGCGTCCTGCTCGAGCACGGTCAGCCGGCCCGCCAGCTCGGGGCGCAGGCGCTCCACGGTGTGCGGCAGCTGCGCCGCCAGCGGCGGGTCGATCTCCACGGCCACGACGCGCTCGGCGGCGTCCAGCAGCCCGAGGGTCAGCGACCCCAGGCCGGGCCCCACCTCGAGCACGGTCTCGTGCTCGCCCAGCCGCGCGGCGGCGATGATCCGCCGGATCGTGTTGGGGTCGATCACGAAGTTCTGCCCGAGCGTCTTGGTCGGCCGGATGCCGAGCTGCTCCGCGAGCGCGCGGATCTCCGCGGGCCCCAGCAGGGCGCGGGCGGCGGGCTCTGGCGCGGTGGATTCTGTCACCGGGACATCGTATCGGCCCCCTGCCCTGTCCCTCCTCCTGCCGCTACCCCGACCGCCGAGCCCCCACTGTCGCTCCGTGTCCCCACGAATCGGCATGGGGAGATGCGACTGCATTGGGGAATGGGCGGGGTCGCGGCGGGATGGCGGCGGGGTCGCGGCGGGGACGCCATCTCCGCTCCCCATTGCAGTGCTGGCTGTCCGATCCGATCTCTTGTTCCTCCGCACGGCGATGCCGCGCCACCGGGGGCTCCGGCCGATCTATCAACAGGGCATGACCGACCTCATGAGTCTCACCCAGCTGCACGACACCGGCCTCAGCGGCCACGAGATCCGGCGCCGCCTCCGCGACGGAGAGCTCCACCGGGTCCACCCGGGGTACTTCACGACGTCGGAGGCCTACCGGCGGCTCAGACCCGAGGAGCAGTCGTTGCTCCGGCACCGGGCGCTCAGCCGCGCCGCTTCCGTGCCGCCGGTGTTCTGTCTCGCCTCGGCCGCCCTGGTGCACGGCCTCGGCCTCCGGCGCGTCCCGGCCCGCCTGCACACGCTCACCCGGCCAGGACAGGGAACCCACAACGGGTACGCCGGCGTCGTCAGGCACCAGGAGCCGCTGCCGGAGTCCGACGTCGCCACGGTCGACGGGCTCCGGGCCACATCGGGCGAGCGAACACTCCTCGACTGCGCCCGGCTGCTCCCTTTCGCCGACGCCGTGGTCCTCGCCGACCAGGCGCCCCGCTTCGGTCTCACTCGGGTCCGGCTGGAGAACCGTCTCCTGGAGTGGGCGGGCCGGCGGGGCGTGCGCAGAGCCCGGTGCGTGCTGGACGCCATGGACACGCGCTCCGAATCCGTGGGTGAGACCCTCACCCGGCTCATGCTGGCGGAGTCCGCCCTGCCGGCGCCGGAGCTGCAGTGGGTGATCGTGGGCCGGACGGGGTCCTACCGGGCCGACTTCGCGTGGCCCGAACAACGACTGGTGCTCGAGTTCGACGGCGAGTGCAAGTACGCCGACTCAGCCGCCACCGTGATCCGCAACGAGCGGCGGCGCGAGGTCGAGATCCAGGAGCAGGGATGGACCGTCATCCGGGTGGGGTGGCACGACGTCGTGCGCGCTCCCGCCGCGACCGTCGCCCGGATCGAGGCCGCACTGCGCCGCTCGCCCGGATCCCGCTGACCCCCGCGGCACCCCCGCTGCACCGCGGCACCGCTGTTGCACCGCTCCGATGCACCCCTGTTGCACCGCCGAGTCCCCATGCCGCTTCTGTTTCCCCACGAACGTTCGTGGGGAAANCGAGGACGCCAGAGCGTGGGGACTCGGCGACGTGGGCGGCTGGGAGGGTGTGGTGGGAGGGTGTGCTGGGCGGAGGGCGGGCGGGATCAGAACTGCCCGTACACCTCGACCGTGTTCGCCCAGAGGCGCTCGCACAGCGGCTCCAGCTCCTGCTCCAGGATCCCGGCCATGCCGCGCACCGTGTAGTTGACCACGTAGCTGGCGTTGGGCCGGCCCCGGTAGGGGTGCGGGGTGAGGAACGGCGCGTCGGTCTCGGTGAGCACCAGCTCCGGGCGGGCGGTGCGCAGCGCGGCCCTGAGGTCGTGACTGTTCTTGAAGGTGACGGTGCCGGAGAAGGACATGTACCAGCCGTGCTCGTTGCAGATCCGTGCGAGCTCCTCGTCCCCGGAGAAGCAGTGGAAGACGGTGCGCTCGGGGGCGCCCTCCTCCAGCAGCACGGCGACGACGTCGGCGTGGGCGTCCCGGTCGTGGATCTGCAGCGCCTTGCCGGTCTCCTTGGCGAAGCGGATGTGCTCCCGGAAGGACGCCTTCTGGTGCTCCCGGCCCTCCCCCTCGGTGCGGTAGTGGTCGAGACCGGTCTCGCCGAAGGCCCGGACCCGCTCGTGGTCCCCCAGCTCGCGGACCGCGGCGAGCGCCTCGTCGAGGGTCCCGGCGGCCGCGAGCTTCGGCACCTCGTTGGGGTGCAGCGCCACCGCGGCCAGTACCCGGGGGTCGGCGCGGGCCGCGGCCACGGCGAAGCGGGAGGACGGGACGTCGCAGCCGACCTGGACGAGCCCGCCCACCCCGGCGAGGGCGGCGGCGTCCGCGGCGTCCCGGACCGAGACCTGGACCTGGCCGTCCTGCAGGTCCAGGTGGGTGTGGTTGTCGACCACCGGGTGCGGCAGCGGCTCCGGCGCGGGCGGGTAGGCGAGGTTGCGGCGGCGCCCGTCGTCGGCCTGGGCGGAGCGGCGCCGGGTGCCCTCCCCCGCGGGGACGTCCTCGGGCACGGCGTAGTGCTCGGGGTCGTAGGCGGCGGGTGCCCCGCCCGGGGCGGGAGCGGGCCGGGCGGCGGGGTCCGGCCACAGGGACGCGGCGAGGAGGGTGGCGTTGGGGTCGGTCACGGGCGGCACCTCAGGGAGAGTCGGGGAACAGGACGGGGAACACGCGGCACCGACCAATCTACGAGCTGCGCCCCGTGCGGACATACTGGGAGCTGCAGACGCGAGCAGGAAGCCGAGGAGACCATGCAGTCCTTCCCCCAGTACACGCAGGCGATCCTGGACCGGATCAACACGGTGATCGACGGCAAGCCCGAGGCGGCGCGCACGGCCCTGAGCGTGCTGCTGGCCGGCGGGCACCTGCTGGTCGAGGACGTGCCGGGCGTGGGCAAGACCATGCTGGCGCGCACGCTGGCGAGCGCGATCGGCGGGACGGTCTCGCGCGTGCAGTTCACCCCGGACCTGCTGCCCACGGACATCACGGGCGTCTCGGTCTACGACCAGGCCCGGCGGGAGTTCGAGTTCAAGCCCGGGCCGGTGTTCGCCAACGTGGTGATCGGGGACGAGATCAACCGGGCCTCGGCCAAGACCCAGTCCGCGCTGCTCGAGTGCATGGCGGAGGGTCAGGTCACGGCGGACGGCACGACCTACCGGCTGTCGACCCCGTTCATGGTGGTGGCCACGCAGAACCCCGTGGAGATGGACGGCACCTTCCCCCTGCCGGAGGCGCAGCGGGACCGGTTCACGGCCCGGATCTCGATGGGCTACCCGGACACCGAGGCCGAGATGCTGATGCTCTCCGACCACGGCGGCGGCTCCCCGCTGGAGGGCCTGCAGCCGGTGGTCTCCCTCGAGGACGCGGCCCGCCTGGTGGCGCACGTGCGCGGGATCCACGTCTCGGACGCGGTGCGCGCCTACGTGGTGGCCCTGGGCCAGGCCACGCGCTCGCACCCCCAGATCCGGCTGGGCGCCAGCCCCCGGGCGCTGCTCCAGCTGCAGGCCGCGGCCCGTGCGGAGGCGGCCCTGAGCGGGCGCGAGTACGTCCTGCCCGACGACGTGCGGGCGGTCGCGGTGCCGGTGCTCTCCCACCGCCTGATCCTGGACCGCCGCGCCGGCACGGACTCCGCGGAGCAGCTGGTGCGGGCGGTGCTGGACGAGGTGCGGGTCCCGGCCGAGCCCACCCCCCGGACCCGATGAGGCGCCGGCCGGAGCCGACGGCGGAGGGCGAGCGGGCGGAGCAGCCCGTGGACTCCCGCGCCCGGTTCACGGGGCGCGGCTGGGCGTTCCTCGGTGCGGGTGCGCTGTGCCTGCTGCTGGCCACCTGGCTGGGCCGCAAGGACGTGCTCGCCCTGGCCCTGTTCCTGGGCGGGGCCCCGCTGTTCGCGGCCCTGTCCCTGTACGTGGTCAAGCCGAGGGTGCTGCTCAAGCGCGGTGTGGACCCGGCGCTCGTGACGGCCGGGGACTCCGCCGTGGTCCGGCTGCGCGTGCGGCACCGGACCCGGCGCGGCGGGACGGTCACCGGGGCGGTCGCCGTGCACGAGACGGTCCCCGAACCGCTGGGCGGGGACCGTGAGCTGAGCGTCGAGGCCGGCGGGGAGCCCGCCGCGTACACCGTGCGGCCGCGCCGCCGCGGCGTGTACGCCCTCGGACCGGCCACCGTGCGGGTCGCGGACCCCTTCGGGCTCGCCGCCGAGCTGCTGGACGCCTCCGAGCGCACGTCCCTGCACGTGGCGCCGGACCCCGTGGAGCTGCCGGAGATCAGCGCAGACCGGCTGCGGGAGTCCGGCACCGACCCGTCCAGGACGGCGATGCCGCAACCGGGCCCGGACAACGTCACCACCCGCGAGTACCGCCACGGGGACCCCATGCGGCGGGTCCACTGGGCCGCCTCCGCCAAGCACGACCGGCTGATGGTCCGCCAGGAGGACCCCCGCAGCACCCGCCGCCTCACCCTGGTCCTGGACCGCGACGAGACCTCCTGGCCCGGGGAGCGGCTGTGGGCCGGCGTGCTCCCCAGCACCGCCGAGTTCGAGTGGGCCGTGTCCTTCACCGCCGCCGTGCTCGAGCACCTCACGCAGCGCGAGACCGCCGTGCACGCCCTCGACGCCTTCGGCCGCCCGCTGCCCCGCGGCGGGGAGGACGACGACGTCGCTCCCGCCCGCACCCGTGCCACCGCCGTCACCGACGACGGCGCCGAGGACGCCCGGCACGGACTGGCGCGGGTGCGTCCCGAGCCCGCGCCCGCCGGGGCGGAGGACGGCGTGCCGGCCGAGGACGCGCTGGCCGACCGGTTCGACCGCGACGGCCTGGTCCACCCCGTGCTGCTGGTCTCGGGGGACCTCTCCGCGGCGGCCGCCGAGCGGGTCCTGGGCGGCACGCAGCGGGCCGCCGCGGGCAGCGCGGTGCTCGTGGCCTCCTCCCCGGACCGGGTCCCGGACGGGGCGGAAGTGCTCGAGGCGGCGGGCTGGTCCGTCGTCGTCGTGCCCGCGTCCGCCGCGCCCGAGGACGCGTGGGCTCAGCTGGGCACCGGGGCCCGCACGACCGGGGCCGTCCGATGAGCGCCGCCGTCCGCGCCCCCTCGGCCCCGAGCCCCGCCGCCGGGCCGCCGGAGGCATCAGAGCCGGACCGCCGCCCGGCGCGCGCCGCCCTGGGACTGGCCGGCACGGTCCTCGTGGCGGTGTGGCTGTCCCTCGTGGCGCTGAGCGGCGTCCTCGACGGCGCGGGCTGGATCCCGGGGACGGTGCTCGCCGCGCTCGCCGTGGTCGCCGCGACCGCCACGTCCCGGGTGCTGCGGCTGCCGGGCGCGCTGGCGCCCCTGTTCGGCGCCGGCGCCCTGGTGCTCGTGCTCACGGTGCTGTTCCTGCGCGAGCCCGCGCTGCTCGGCCTCGTTCCCACCCCCGGGAGCCTGTCCCTCGGCGCGGAGCTGTGGCGGGAGGCCGCCGGGGTCGTCGCGGAACGGCCCGCCCCGTATCCGGAGGCCGCGGCGCTCGCATTCGTCGCGGCCCTCGCGACGGGCGTCGTGACCCTGTTCGTGGACACCGTGCTCGTGGCGCTGCGGCTGCCGGGGATCAGCGCGCTCGGCGTGCTCGCGCTGCTGGTGGTGCCCGCCCTGGTGCTCCCGGAGAGCGTGGGCGCGGCCGGGACGGCGGCCGCCGTGCTCGCCGCCCTGGTGCTGCTCGGCGGCGGCCGGCGCTTCGGCGCGGTGCGGGAGCCCCGCACCGCCGCGGCGCCGGGCAGCTGGCCGCGGGCCCTCGTGGTGGGCGCCGGCGTGCTCGCCGTGACCCTGCTGGTCCCGGGGCTGGTGCCCGGCTTCGTCAACGGCGCGTTCCCCCAGGGCAGCGGCCTGGCCGGCGAGCGCGCCTCCGGGGTGGGCCCGCTGCGGGCCGTGGGCCAGGACCTGCGCTCCGCGGAACAGCTGCCGCGCCTCGAGTACACGACGAGCACGGGCGAGCCCGAGCTGCTGCGGGTGCTCACCCTGGCCGACTTCTCCGGCGCGGAGTGGTTCCCCGACGCCACCGGGCTGGACCCCGGGCTCGAGGACCTCGGGCCCACCCCGTTCCAGCCGGTGGGCGACGGGCCCGAGCGCACCGCCGCCGTGGAGCTGCGGGACTGGTCGGAGCGCTGGTTGCCGCTGCCGTGGGTCCCCGTGGACGTGACGGGGCTCGAGGACGGCGACTGGGCCTGGAGCCCCCGGGACCTCGCCGTGCACGGAGAGCAGGTCCCCCCGGAGGGCGCTGCCTACGAGGTCCGCTCGATCGCGCCCGAGCCCACGTCCGCGCGGCTGCGCGAGGCCCCCGCCGCGCCGGAGACCCCGGAGCTCGCCCCGTTCCTGGAGCTGCCCGCAGAGACCCCGGCCGCCCTCCGGGACGCCGCCCGGGACCGGGCCGGGGACGCCCCCACGGCGTTCGACCAGGCCCTCGCCCTGCAGGAGTGGCTGCGCTCCGACGAGTTCCGCTACGACGTGGACGTCCCGCTCGAGCAGGGCTACGACGCCGGCGGCATGGGCTCCCTCGAGGAGTTCCTGGCCGTGCGCGCGGGCTACGCCGGGCACTTCGCCCCGGCGATGGCCGTCATGGCCCGCGAGCTCGGCATCCCCGCCCGCGTGGCGGTCGGCTACCTCCCGGCCACCGGACCGGAGGGATCGCCAGGTGCCGCACCGGGCGCCGAGGAGCCTTTCGGGGACGCGGCGGACCCGGGCGCCTTCGAGGTCCTGCCGCGCGACGCGCACGCGTGGCCGGAGCTGTGGTTCGAGGGGTCCGGGTGGGTGCGCTTCGAGCCGACCCCCGGCACCGGCGACCTCCCCGGCTACGCCGCCGAGGGGTCGCAGGACGGGGACGGTCAGTCCCAGGAGGGCGAGGGCACCGCCGAGCCCACCGGCGCACCGACCGACGCCCCCACCCCGGCGAGCACGGCGGACAGCCCCGAGACGGACGCCCCCTCGGCCGAACCGACGGCCGTGCCGACTCCGGAGGCCTCCGCCGCGCCCGTGCCCGAGGAGGACGCCGCCCCGGCGGCGTGGCTGCTCTGGCTGGGCGGAGTCCTGGCCGCCGCGCTGCTGGCTCTGCTGGCCGCCCTCCCCCGGCTCCTCCGGTCCCGGCGGCGCCGGCGCCGGCTGCGGGTCCTGGGCGACGCGGGGGCCCCGGCGTCGCAGCGGGCCCTGGCGGGATGGGCGGAGGTCGAGGACCTCGGCGTCGACCACGGGCTCGGCCGCGCCGCCGCGGAGACGCCCCGGGCGTACGTCGACCGGCTCGGGGCCGTGGTGCCGGCCGCCGCGGCGCCGCTGGGACGCCTGGGCCGGGACGTCGAGCGGGCCCTCTACGCCCCGGGCACCGCGGCGTGGTCGCCCGAGGCCGGGCCGGAGGACGTCACGGCGCTGCGGGCGGGTCTCGCCGAGCGCGGCGGACCCGGTGCCCGGCGCGCCCGGTGGCTCCCCCGGTCGGTGACGACCCGCCGCTGACCCCGGCACATCGCCGAGTCCCCGGGGGCTCGCAGTTCCCTCCGATCGACCGGGGGAGCTGCGAACCCCCGGGGGACTCGGCGCGGCAGCAGGACGATGCGCTCACGCGACCGGGACGCGATCCGCCCGCGGGGCAGGGCGGGCCCGGGCGGCCCCGGTGCGGGCGTGGGTGGCGTAGAGGGTGAGCCCCACGAACGTCAGCCCGCCCACGAGGTTGCCGAGCACGGTGGGGATCTCGTTCCACACCAGGTAGTCCAGGACGGAGAAGTCCCCGCCGAGCAGCAGACCGGAGGGGAAGAGGTACATGTTGACGATCGAGTGCTCGAAGCCCATGTAGAAGAACAGCATCACGGGCATCCACATCGCGATCACCTTGCCGGAGACGCTCGTGGACATCATCGCGGCGACCACGCCGGTGGAGACCATCCAGTTGCACAGCACGGCCCGGACGAACAGCGTGAGCATCCCGGCGGCGCCGAACTCGGCGTAGCCGACGGTGCGGCCCTCGCCGATCTCGCCGATCTGCTGACCGACCTCGTCCGGGGGCAGGGAGAAGCCGTAGGTGAAGATGATCGCCATCATCACGGCCACGGTGAACGCGCCGGCGAAGTTGCCCACGAACACCAGGCCCCAGTTCCGCAGCATCGAGCGGACGGTGACGCCGGGACGCCTGTCGATGAGCGCCAGGGGCACCAGCGTGAACACACCGGTCAGGAGGTCGAAGCCCAGCAGGTACAGCAGGCAGAAACCGACCGGGAAGAGCACGGCCCCGAGCAGCGGCTGGCCCGTCTGCACGGTGACCGTGACGGCGAACGCCGCGGCGAGCGCGAGGATGGCCCCGGCCATGAACGCCCTGATCAGGGTGTCGCGGGTGGACATGAAGACCTTCGCCTCTCCGGCGTCGATCATCTTCGTGACGAAGTCGGCGGGCAGCACGTAGGACATGGCATGGCTCCGTTGTTCGACGGACAGGAGGACGCCGGGGCCCGCGCCGCACGTGCCCGGATCCCGGCACCCCCGAGTCTGGCCGGGCCGTGTTTCCGGACCGTGTCGCCGTCCGCTCCCGCTGGTCAACTCGGCCTCACCGGGGCGCGGCCCCCGTGTGAGACCCGTCCGGGGCGCCGTGACCGGGCCGCTCCGGAGCGGCCCGCCGCCAGGGCATGTCTCATCCGCAGCCGTCCGGCCGGAAGCCGGCCGGCGCGGAGCCGGCGCGGCCATGGCTGCGTGGACGGTACACCGCCTGCTGCTCCGCCATGAGCTCGTCACCCCGGCGCGCTGCTCGACGGACCTGGCCGGCCGGCTCGGCCTCCGGAAGGAGCACTGCCTCGAGAGCGGGGTGCTGGACGTGTTGCCACGGCAGCGAGAAGCCTCCCGCGATGCCAGGTGAGGGACAGCTGCTCGGTCTCGTGCCTTGACGACTTCACGTTCACAAATGCATAGTGATGCCTGACGTCAGCCGCGTCCTTCGCGGCGACCGGGGGAAATCTGAATCGGACGCGCCCGCGTGCGAATGGCCGTTGGCTGCGCCGGAGCGGTGCGGTTCCGACCGCGTAGGGGGATATCAAGTCATGGGGACTTCTCGGGCTGTGCTCGCCACAGCTGCCACCGCTGCCACCGCCTTGCTGCTGGGTGCAGTGACGCCGGCGACCGCGGATCACGGCTCAGCGCCGCACCGTGTCGCGGGGCCGGAGGATCGGCTGCCCGACCTGCAGATCGAGCCGTTGAGCGACCTCCGCGTCCAGATCCTCGAGGGCCGTCGCGTCCTGCGGTTCACCGCTGTCATCGCCAACCGCGGTGACGGGGCGCTCGAACTGACGGCGAGCAGGACCAGCACCTCAACCCAGGAGATGCCCGTCGTCCAGCGCATCTACCAGCGGGACGGTGGCTACGAGTCCGTCCCGACCGATGCGGTGGTGAGCTATGCAGTGGCAGACAAGCACAGCCACTGGCACCTGCAGCACGCTGCCCAGTACAGCCTGCGGGTGCCCGGCGAGGAGCATCCGCGTGTCGCGCACAAGGAGGGCTTCTGCCTCATCGACGACGTTCGCCTGCCCGGCGCCTCTGCTGCTGAACCTGCCGAGTCTGCCGAATATCTCGGCTGCGAGGAGGGCCTGACGGAGAGTCGTTCGGTGACGCAGGGCATATCGGTCGGTTGGGGCGACCCGTACTCGTTCGACGTGTGGGGTCAGTGGATCGACCTGACCGGGCTGCCTCTGCCAGGACGCTACTGCGTGGAAGCCACCGCTGATCCGCGCGGGCTGCTGGCGGAGACCGACACGGGGAACAACACCACCACGACGCTGGTCGACCTCACGTCCGACGACGTCAAGGTCGTGGACACCGGGTGCTGAGCCGCACATCACCGCCCGAGATGCCCCCGGCCCCGGAAGGGTCTGCCGGCGCTCGGGCCCTGGAGATCATTCGCGCCGTGCATCCCAGCGCAGCAGGTACCAAGGAGAACATCACACCGATGCAGAAGCCCACATCCGTATCCCGCGCCCGGGCCGGCCTGTGCCCGGCACTCCTGTTGGCGATGACCCTGACGGCGTGTGCGCCCGAGACGAGCGCGCTCGAGCCGCCGGGCGGGCCGGCGGCCACTGAGGTGCCGACGCAGGCGGCCCCCGGCCAGGGGTCGCCTGAAGACCAGTTGCTGTCACCGCCTCCGCAGTCCATCGAGGTGGCGTGGACGGAGCTTCCCGGCAAGTTCCAGGAGATCGGCGTCGGTGGCATCGGCGAAGACCCGTCGGTCTGGGCGCTCAGCGATCAGCCCTGGCCCGGTGGCCCTGAGGTCAACTGGTGGAACGGCGACGGATGGGATGCCCTCGGGCGGGATGCTGCTGCTCTCGACGTGGGCCCGAGCGGGTACCCATGGATAGTCGACTCCGAGGGCCGCATCTTCGAGTGGGACGGCTCGGACTGGATCGACCGGCCGGGAAGCGCCCGCGACATCGGCATCGGGGCCGACGGCTCGGTCTGGATCGTCGGCACCGACCCGGTGCCGGGCGGCTACGGCATCCACCGGTGGACCGAGACGGGCTGGGAGCAAGCACCCGGTGGCGCTGTCGCCATCGACGTCGCCACGCAGGGCGATGCCGCCGTGGGACACCAGAGCGAGCCGTGGATCATCGACGAGAACAACCGCATCTCCCGCTGGACCGGCTCCGAGTGGGCGCAGCAACCCGGAGAGGCCCGGGACATCGGGGTGGGCGCCAACGGAGCCGTGTGGATCATAGGGACGGCTTCGGCGCCCGGGGGCCACAGCATCGCCACGTGGAACGGTGAGGGCTGGGCCTCCGCGCCCGGCGGCGCCGTGAGGATCAGTGTCGACGCCGACGGTTTCCCCTACGTGGTGACCGACGACAACCGGCTCTTGCGCGGGACGTGACCCTGCGCTGATGCCCCGGGCGCGGCCGGGGCCCACGAGCACCGCCAGAGGACTTCCGGCGTCATCGACCGGACAGTGGATCTTCGTCGACAGACCGCCACGGGAGCGGCCCACCTCGTGATCAGCCGGCTCTTCGGGAAGATTCGTGCCGTTCGAGCCTGCCCTTCTGCTGCGCACGACGTTCGTGGCGTGCTGAGGGGACCGGTCGACGGTGGAGTCCACCGACACCGCCCAGTCGATCAGTTCGACCCCCTGCGCCTCGGTCGGCAGCGCGGCCGGCACCCGGTCCCAGGTTCCGTCCGCGCTGCAGCGCGGCGCCGCACGGTCCGCCAGGGTCCGAACTGCCCGTGCATGTCCTAGCCCTTGCGGGCGGCCAGCACCGTCTCGTAGAGCTCCCGCTTGCCCACGCCCGTGCGCTCGGCGACGCGCCCGGCGGCGTCCTTGAGCCGGGTGCCGCCGGCCACGAGCGTCTCGACCTCGGCCACGAGGTCCTCGGGACGGGCTGCCTCCGGGGCGGGGGCACCGGCGACGACGACGGCGATCTCCCCGCGCACCTGCCCCTGCCCGCACCAGTCGACGAGCTCGGCGAGCGAGCCCCGCACGACCTCCTCGTGCAGCTTGGTGAGCTCCCGGGCGACGACCGCCCGGCGGCCGGCCCCGAACGCGTCCCGCAGCGCGGTGAGCATGACCTCGAGCCGGTGCGGGGCCTCGTAGAAGACCATGGTGCGCCGCTCGCCGTCGAGCTCGGCCAGCCGGGTGGCGCGCTCCGAGGACTTCCGGGGCAGGAAGCCCTCGAACGTGAAACGGTCCGTGGGCAGGCCGGACACGGCCAGCGCCATGAGCACCGCCGAGGGGCCGGGGATCGCGGTGACGGTCAGGCCCTCGGCGGCCGCGGCCTCCGCGAGCCGGTAGCCGGGGTCGGAGACGGTGGGCATCCCGGCGTCGGAGAGGACCAGCACGGTGCTGCCGGCACGGACGGCGTCGAGCAGCTCGGCGACCCGGCCGGCCTCGTTGTGCTCGTGGTGGGTGAGCACCCGCCCGCGCGTGGTGACGCCGAGGCCGGCGGTGAGCCGGCGCAGCCGCCGGGTGTCCTCGACGGCGAGCACGTCCGCGGTCTCGAGGGCCGCCCGCAGCCGGGGCGGCGCGTCGCCGAGGTTGCCGATCGGGGTGCCCGCCAGGACCACCTGCCCGGGGCCCACGGCACCGCCCTCGGAGCCGGCGTCGGAGCCGGCGGGGGCGTCGGTGGGGTCGTCGTCGTGGGGTTGCGTGTGCACGGGTCCACTCTACGGCGCGCTCCGCGGGGCTCCCCCGGGGGTCCGCGGCCGCCGGGACGCGTCCCCTACGATGACACCGTGAGTTCCTCGGTGCGCGCCCCAGTCCTGGCCCCGGCGCCGCGGCCGGCGGCGCCGGTGAGCACCCTGCGCGGGTCCCTGGCCCCCGCCGCGCTGCGGGAGCGTCTGCTGCCGGCCCCCGCAGCGGTGGCCCGTCTCGCGTGGCTGGCCCCGCTGCTGGTGGTCCTGCTCGGCGGGCTGCTGCGCTTCCACCGGCTCTCCCACCCGGACGCGATCGTCTTCGACGAGACCTACTACGTGAAGGACTCCTACTCCCTGCTGCTGCACGGCTACGAGCGGCAGTGGCCGGAGGGGGCGGACGAGCTGTTCGTGGCGGGCACCCCGCCCGAGGCCCTGGAGACCCCCTCCTACGTGGTCCACCCGCCGGTCGGGAAGTGGCTCATCGCGTTCGGCATGTGGCTGTTCGGCGCCGAGGACCCCCTGGGCTGGCGCTTCTCCGCGGCCCTGGTCGGCACGCTCTCCATCGCGCTGGTGTGCGCCGCCGGGTGGCTGCTCTTCCGCTCGGTCACGGTGGCCACGCTGGCGGGGCTGTTCACCGCGGTGGACGGGCTGCACCTGGTGCAGTCCCGGCTCGCGATGCTGGACGTCTTCCTGATGTTCTTCGTGCTGCTCGCCTTCGTCCTGCTCCTGCTGGACCGGGAGCACGGGCGCCGCCGCCTGGTCGCCCGGCTGGGCGTTGCCCCGGGTGGCGGTGTCCCGGACGCGGAGCTGCGGCGCCGCCTGGAGTGGGGGCCGTGGCTGGGCGTGCGCTGGTGGCGGATCGCGGCGGGCGTGGCCTGCGGGCTCGCGGTCGGCGTGAAGTGGAGCGCCCTGTTCCTGGTGGCCGGGCTGGGCGTGCTCACGGTGCTGTGGGACCTCAACGCCCGCCGGGTGGCCGGGGTGCGGCGCTGGCTGCCGGCCGGGGTGCTCAAGGACGGCGTGCCCGCGTTCTTCGCGCTCGTCGGGACGGGCCTGGTGGTCTACGTGTCCGCCTGGGCGGGCTGGTTCGCCTCGACGGACGCCTACCACCGCACCTGGGCGCAGCAGCACCCGGGCGAGGGTCCCCAGTGGCTCCCCGCGCCCCTGCGCTCGCTGTGGGCCTATCACTCCTCCGCCTACGGCTTCCACAGCGGCCTGGGCACCGACCACTCCTACGAGGCGCTGCCGTGGCTGTGGCTGACCCTGGGCCGGCCCACCTCCTACTTCTACGAGGACCCGGAGCAGGGCACGGCCGGGTGCGCGGTCGAGCACTGCTCCCAGGCCATCCTCAACATCGGCAACCCGCTCCTGTGGTGGACGGCGATCGCCGCCGTGCTCGTGGCCGCGTGGCTGTGGGCGGTGCGGCGGGACTGGCGTTTCGGGGCGCTGACCGGCGTGTTCGCCGCCGGGTACCTGCCCTGGTTCCTGTATCCCGAGCGCACCATGTACTACTTCTACGCGCTGCCCGTGCAACCGGCCCTGATGCTCGTGCTCGCCGGCATGCTCGGCCTGATCCTGGGACGGCCCGGGGACACCGTGCGGCGCCGGCGGGCGGGTCTCGCGGTGGTGGGCGTGTTCACGGCCGCGGTGCTCCTGCTGAGCGCACACTTCGCGCCCGTCTGGTACGCGGAGACCGTCGAGTACGCCCAGTGGCGGGAGCGGATGTGGTTCGACGCCTGGATCTGATCCGCCGCACGCGGCGCGACGCCCGGCCAGGGTCCTCGCTCAGGGTCCTGGCTCAGGTTCCGGCCCGGGGTACGGCGCCGGGCGCGGTTCAGCGACCGGCCAGCCGCCGCTTGAGCTCCTGCCGCCGGCGCACCCGGTCGAAGGCCCGGTGCCGGCGGAAGGCGGTGGGCCAGGTGGCGATCATGACCGCGAGCGCACCCAGCAGGGCGAACCCTGCCACCGCGATCGCCGCGTCCACCCAGAACTGGGTGGGGTACAGCCGGATGAGGGTGTCCGAGGCCCGGAACGTCCAGGACCCGTCCGCGAAGAAGAGGGAGTGGAACAGCGCGAAGAACTGCTGCCAGCCGAGCACCGCGGCGACCGCCAGCACGACCAGCAGCGCCACGGTCAGCCACGAGCCGAAGAACAGGGCGCCGGAGGCGGCCCCCGGGGCCTTCGCCCGCAGGTACAGGCACGAGACGAGGCCGAGCAGCGCCAGGACCGCGACCACGGCGAGCGCGCTCTGCAGCACGATCTTCACGTCGGTCATGTGCGCGACCTCGGAGCCCAGGAACAGCTGGGCGCCGTCCGCGTCCTGCAGCCCGCCGAGGAACCCGGGAGGGGCCCAGTTCATGACGTAGTCCAGTCCGTAGGAGCCGAAGACCATCCGCTCCTCGGTGGAGAAGCCGTAGGAGTCCGCCGGGAAGCCCGGCCGGTGGTACTCCGCCCACAGGAACAGGGGCGTGGCCACCACGCGCACCGCCGCGGCGAGCAGCGCCAGCGGGAGCACGAGCACCAGGAGGACCTGCTGCAGCCGCGGCAGCCGCGGCTCGTCCGCGAGGGCGTCCCGGCGCAGTGCGGCCCGGCGGCGGGCCTCCGCGTCCGGGTCGTCGTCCCCCGCGGCCTCGTCGGCCCCGACGGCGCGGGAGCCCCCGCCCGGACGGCCGGGCGCACGGCGCTGCCCGGCGCCGCGCTCCTCGCCGTGCTCGCTGTGGCGAGCGTCGTCGTGCTCGTCGTCGTGGGCGGTCTCCGCGGGGACGACGGCGGGGAGCAGGCCCGTCCACACGGGTTCCTCCCGCCGGTCCTCGTCCGCGGGCGGCTCGGCCTGCTGCCAGGGGGCCTTGTCGTTGCTGGGGGTGGCCACGGGCGGGTCCTTCGGTCGGTGGGGGTCGGGGGTCCGGGGCGGGCGGGTCCGCTCCGGACGGTCCCGATCCTACCCACCGTCGGCGCGGCTCCGCCGCACGGGCCCTCCCGCCGGTTTCCTTGCCGGTTTCCTCGCCGGTCTCCCCCAACCGTCCCGCCCGCCGGGAGCTCGGCCGTGGGAGCACGGCGGCGGCGCGGCGACGGGAGCTCAGCGGCGGACGCTCACCAGTCTCCCTGCCAGTCCTCGTCCGCGTAGTGCTCGAGCGGGATGTTCCAGTCGCCGAACCCGTCGTCGGGGTCGGCCTGCGGGTAGCCGGTGCCCACGACCTCCACGACGTCGCCGGGGCGGAACACGTCGTGGATGAACTTCGCGCCCTCGGGGGGCATGCCCACGCACCCGTGGGAGACGTTGGCGATCCCCAGGACGGGCATCGCAGAGGGCAGTGCCTGGTGCACGAACTCGCCGCTGGCCGTCAGCCGGGACACGTTGGAGGCCCAGAACGTCTCGTACCAGTGTGGGTCCCCCGGCTGCAGGTCCAGGGAGGAGGCCGTGAACAGGTACTCCGGGGCCTGTTCCATGATGACCTTCTGGCCCGTGGTCGAGGGCCAGTCCGCGTTGCCCAGGGTCACGGGGTACGTCCCCGCCACCTTGCCGTCCACGTAGGCGGTCAGTGTCTTGGTCCCGTTGTCCACCCGGGCGTAGTGTTCGGCGCCGGTCGAGAAGCTTCGGCGCAGGTCGTGGTTGCCCACCATCCCGTGGCCCACGTCGAGGCCGAGCAGGTCGAGGGAGACCGTGATCTCCGCGCGCGGCGCCCACTTCTCGGCGGGCCGGTAGCGGACCATCGTGTCCGAGTACCAGCGGAAGGCGCCCGCCCGGTCGCCGCCGCCGTCCACGGTGACGGCCTCCTCGACCTGCTCCTTGTTCGCGACGGGCTCGGAGAAGGTGAACTGCAGGACCTGTCCGGTGCCGTAGACCCCGCCGTCGACGACGTTGAGGCGGGCGTCCACCTCGTTGGCCGCGAGCACGGTCGTGAACGTGCTGGTGCCCGTCGTGGACACGGCCCCGGACGTGGCGCTCCAGTGCAGCTCGTAGGGGGTGTCGAAGTCCAGGACCTCGGTGCTGGTCCAGGTGCGCCCGTCGGCGGAGAGCTCCCCCGGGACGGGGTCGCCGCCCGGGGCGGGAACGAGCACGACGTCGGTCAGCTCGCCCCGGTCGGCCCGGACCACGACCGGTTCCACGGGATTGTGCTCGACGGCGGCGTCCGCGGGGGCGACGGCGACCTCGGCCGGCGCGGCCGTGGCCGGCCGGCCGGTGGACGGCGGGCTCGTGGACGGCGGGCTCGTGGACGACGGGCTCGTGGACGACGGGCTCGTGGACGACGGGCTCGTGGACGACGACGAGGCCGGCGCGGCCGGCTCGCCCGCGAGAGCCCCGGAGGCCTGGCCGCAGCCGGTGGCGAGCAGGACCGTCACGGCGCCCAGCGACAGCAGGCGCCGGAGGGCCGGCGCCGGGCGCGGAGCAGGGAGCGCGGGATCCGGGCAGGTGGACAGGGGCATGGGGAACGGCACCTCGGGCGTCAGGGGGAGGGGGGAACGCTGGAGAACTGCTTCCACGATAGGTCCACCGGCCGCACAGGACCCCACCCGCGACCCTTGGGTCACGAATGTTAACGCCTCCGTGACCCCCTGCGGCGGGCCCGGAGCCTCAGCTCCCCGGGGTCAGGCAGGCGATGCCGTGGGTGATGGGGTAGACCGGGTGCACGCCGTCGCGGAACGGGCGGTCGCTCATCAGCCGGTCGGCGTCCACGGGGATCAGCGTCCCGCCCGTCAGGGGGCACCGCAGGATCTCGGCCAGGCCGGGGGTCAGGGCGAGCGCCACCGGGGACTCCGGCTCGGGAGCCGCCGGCGCCCAGGGAACCGGGCGGCGGACGGCCGGTGCCTCGTGGCGCCGGGCTGACCTGCTCTCGTGGCGGGTCTCGGGGTGGAGATCGTGCGTCGGCTGCGTCGTTGCAGGGACAGTCATGGGGGGACTCCTGGTGCTCCGGGGGGAAGAGCTTCCCGCACCGGACAGGTGCGGTCTGCCGCTCATCCTAGGGGCAGCGCACCGGCGGGGTCCGGAACCGGGCGGGGACGCGCGGTTCAGGCCTCGGGACGGGCGGAGCCACCGCGCGCGGAGGGCCGGCGCAGGTGGGCCCGATGCAGAGCGCCGGGCATCGGGACGTCGTGCCACGCCACCGCGGGGTCCGGCTCCGGGACCGCCCTCCGGGCACCGGCCGGAGCGGCAGGCCGGGAGGTCTCCGGCGCGGGCGCCGGAGTCTCCGCCGCTCCGCCGCCCGGGTCATCCGTCCACCGGCCCGTGCGGGGGCTCTCGGGGCGAGCCGGGCGCGGGGCGGACGGTGGCGGCACCGGTGGGCGCGCGACGGACGGTCGTGAGGAGGACGGTCGCGGCAGGGAGACGTCGCGCAGCACCGTCCGCGGACGGTCGCGGACGGGCGCCGGGGGATCGGCCTCACGGACGGCCTCGGCCACGGCGCCGATGTCCTCGCGCCGGGCCCGGGCCTCCGGCAGCTCGAGTCGGACGACGCGCCAGCCGCGGGGCACGGTCAGCCGGTCCGCGTGCACGGCGCACAGGTCGTAGGCGTGGGGCTCGGCGTGGCCGGCGAGCGGGCCGACCACGGCGGTCGAGTCCGAGTACACGTAGGTGAGGGTCATGACCGCATCCCGCGTGCAGGTCTGGCGGGAGCAGAGACGGGTGGCGCTGCCGGAGGAGGTCATGGCCCGAAACTACCTCAGCGGGCGAGACGGCGCAGGCGGCGGCGCTCGCGCTCGGAGAGCCCTCCCCAGATGCCGAACTTCTCGTCCTTGCTCATCGCGTAGTCGAGGCACTCGGCCTGCACGGGGCAGGCCTCGCACACGCGCTTGGCGTCACGCGTGGACCCGCCCTTCTCGGGGAAGAAGGCCTCCGGGTCGGTCTGGGCGCACAGCGCGTCGGTCTGCCACGCGAGCTCGCCCTCGTCCTCGTCCACGGCGTACAGCCCGGCCACGGCGCTCCAGTCGGAGCCCTCGTCGGAGGCGGGCGCCTCGAGCAGGTCGAGAACGGGCGCCGCTCCCTCGCCGGAGAGGTTCTGGACGGCCTCGTGGGCCCTGAGGTAGGCGGTGGCCTGGTCCTCGAGGCTGCCGCCCACCCGGCGGACGTGGCGCTCGGCGGCCCGCGGGTCGGCGGGGTCGACGAACCAGTCCTCGGGCACCGAGCGCATGCTCCGGCGACGGGCGCCGAGGGGGGTGGTGTCCACGACCTGCTGTCGTGCGGCCTCTCCCATGACTTTCCTTCCATCCGACACGATTGCCCGGGCCTGGCATACTGCGGGGGGCGCCGGCCCGTTGCATCCCGGAGAACGTATCCTTGCTGATCGTCTGCCGGACTTCCTAATTACACGTGTGTAACTACTACTGCGTCAACCCTCGCCGGGAGGGCGCCCTTGCCACCCTAACGGGGATGAATGCCCTTGGGAGTAGACGTTTTTCCACGTCACGGTGCGATTTCTGGAACTCGCACCGGGCGTGAAGAATGCGACCCCACGCATATGCCAGGCCGCCCCGACCGGGGGCGGGCACCCACGAGGAGGAACCATGGACATGCCGATCCCCCGCTCTGTCCCCCGTTTGATGGACAGGATGCGGAGCAGCAGCCGCCCCGCCCTGATCTGGTACGGGCAGGACGGCGAGCGCGTGGAGCTCTCCGGGCGGGTCCTCGACAACTGGGTGGCCAAGACCGCGAACCTGTGGGTGGACGAGCTGGACCTCGAGGCGGGCGACGTCGTGGCCCTGGGCGACGAGGTGCACTGGCGCAGTCTCGCGGTCGCCCTGGGCACGTGGACCATGGGAGCGGCGGTGCGGGCGGTCGATCCGCTCGAGGGCGCGGCCGAGCCCGGGGACCGGGCCGTGGCGGGACTCGTTGACGCGCAGGGGACAACCCCGCCGCTGCTGGACCGGGTGCCGCCCGGTGCGCGGGCGGTGGTCCTGGACCGGCCGGCGCTCTCGCTCGGCTACCGCGGCGAGCTGCCGGGCGGGGAGGTCCTCGACTACTGCGCCGAGGTCCGCTCCCACGCGGACGTCTACGACGGCTTCGAGGAGCCGGCGCCGGAGGGCGGCGCGCTGCGGGCCGCGGGCACCGACGGGTTCCTGGCGCACGGCCGGCTGCTGCCGGCCGCGGCCGAGCTCGCGTCCGGGCGGGAGGGCGCGTGGGGCACCGCCGCTGCGGTGCACGTGCCGGGGCGGCGGACGGACGCCGAGTTCCTGCTGCGGGTGCTGGCCGTGCTGGCCGGGGGCCGGGCCGTGGTCGTCACCGACCGCCCGGCGGACGCGGCCGACGAGGCGTGGCGGTCCGTGCTGGCGGCCGAGAACGCCGTGGTGTTCTGAGCCGGTCGGTTCAGCGGCCCTCGACCGGCTCCGTGTCCTCGTGGGCGTCCGGGCCGGGGCGCACCGCACTCCCCGTCCGGGGGTGCTCGTGCTCCCGGAGGTGGTGCCCGTGCTCCCGCTGGGGGTGCTCGGCGCCCTCTCCGGCCTGACGTCCCGTGATCAGGGCGATCTCGAGAGCCGCGGTGTCCGCGAAGTTCGGGTCCTCGTCGAGCTCCTCGGTGAACACCCAGAAGCGGTAGGCGAAGTACCGGAAGACCGTGCCGAGGACGGTCCCGATGATGGTGCCGGACACGAAGGAGGCGTAGGCGCTGGTGAGGCCCAGCACGTAGTAGCTGAAGCCGAGGCAGCCGAGCTCGATGGCCATGCCGATGCCGTTGGCGATGAGGAACTGGATCAGCTCGCGGCGCTTGTCCGACTGGCGCTTGTGCCGGAACGTCCACAGCCGGTTGGCGACCCAGGCGAAGACGATGGCCACGGCCGTCGCCACGAACTTCGCCTTGAGGTGGCCGTCCTCGAAGACCGTGTGCATCAGGATCCAGGTGAGCGACGCGTTGATGACGAACGCGAGCGCGCCGACCACACCGAACTTCATGAGTTCCTTGACGAACAGGTGCCACAGGGCATCGAAACGGTCGACGAGACGGTTCACGCGGCTTCAGGTCTCCCAGGTGGTGAGTCGGTGGGCGCCGGCCGGCGCAACGGTCGACGAGCACGGGAGAGCACCCGCGGCGGACCTCGGCACATCTTACCTCGCCCCTCCCCCGCGGCACCGGAGAGTTGCAGCACAGTCCTCCGGCCGCTCCCGGACACGCGCGCGGACGGCGGCCGGGACAGGCGCCGGGACGGCCGGGCAGGACGGCCCGGAAGGCCGGGGGCGACGGCGGGCGGGGAGGGACCGACGGAGCGGGATACCCTGGTCGGGTGAATTCTTCTGTGACCGTCCCTGTCGTCGGCGTCGTCGGAGGCGGGCAGCTCGCCCGCATGATGGCGCCCTCCGCCACCGCCCTGGGGATCGAGCTGCGCGTGCTCGCCGAGGGCCCCGACGTCTCGGCGGTCGCCGCCGTGCCCACCGCGCCCGTGGGCGACTACACCGACCTCGAGGTGCTGCGCCGGTTCGCCCAGGGCGTCGACGTCCTGACGTTCGACCACGAGCATGTGCCCACCGAGCACCTGCGGACCCTGCTCGCCGAGGGCGTCGACGTCCGCCCGGGCCCGGACGCGCTGGTGCACGCCCAGGACAAGCTGTGGATGCGCGCGGCCGTGGAGCGCCTCGGACTGCCGAACCCGCGGTGGGAGGCGGTCGCCGACGTCGAGGAGCTGATCGCGTTCGGCGAGCGCACGGGCTGGCCCGTGGTGCTCAAGACGCCGCGCGGCGGTTACGACGGCAAGGGCGTCATGGTGCTCGGCACCGCCCAGGACGCCCGCGGCCCCGAGCCCGCGCAGTGGTTCGCCCGCACGGACGGCCCCCTGCTGGTGGAGGAGAAGGTCGGGTTCTCCCGCGAGCTCTCCGCGCTCGTGGCCCGCACCCCCTCCGGCGAGGTGCGGGCGTGGCCGGTGGTGGAGTCGATCCAGGTGGACGGCGTGTGCGACGAGGTGCTCGCGCCCGCCCCGGAGTTGCTGCCCGAGGTCGAGGCCGCGGCCGCGGACGCCGCCCGGACACTGGCCACGGAGCTGGGGGTGACCGGGGTGATGGCCGTGGAGCTCTTCGAGACCCCCGGCCGCGGCGCCGGTTTCCTGGTCAACGAGCTGGCCATGCGCCCGCACAACTCCGGGCACTGGACCATGGACGGGTCCGTGACGAGCCAGTTCGAGCAGCACCTGCGCGCCGTGCTGGACCTCCCGCTCGGGGACACGGGGCTGATCGGCGGGGCCGCGGTCATGAAGAACTACCTGGGCGGGGCGAACCAGAACCTCTTCGGCGCCTACCGGGCGGCGATGGGCGCGGAGCCCCGCGCGAAGATCCACAACTACGGCAAGGCCGTGCGGCGCGGGCGCAAGATCGGCCACGTCAACGTCACCGGCGCCGCGGACGAGATCCCGGAGCTGCGCCGGCGGGCCTCCCGCGCCGCGGCCGTGCTGCGGGACGGGCAGGCCTGACCAGCGTGCCTCCCACGGCCCGTCCAGCCGGGACGGATAGCGTAGTCCCCGACCGGACCGCGATGGCGGCCCCGACCCGCCGAGCAGCCCAGGAGCACCAGTGAACGAGAAGCAGCAGCCCGTCGTGGGCGTCGTGATGGGCTCGGACTCCGACTGGCCCGTGATGGAGGCCGCCGCCACCGCGCTCGAGGAGTTCGGCATCCCGTACGAGGCCGACGTCGTCTCCGCCCACCGGATGCCCGCCGAGATGATCGAGTACGGTCAGCGGGCCCACGACCGGGGGCTGCGGGTGATCATCGCCGGTGCCGGCGGCGCCGCCCACCTGCCGGGGATGCTCGCCTCGGTGACGCCCCTGCCCGTGATCGGCGTCCCCGTCCCCCTGAAGACCCTCGACGGCATGGACTCGCTGCTGTCCATCGTGCAGATGCCTGCGGGCGTCCCGGTGGCCACCGTCTCCATCGGCGGGGCCCGCAACGCCGGTCTGCTGGCCGCCCGGATCCTCGCCGCCGGCGCGGACCCGCAGGCCGAGGGCCTGCGCGGGCAGCTCCTGCGCTTCGCCGCCGAGCTCCGGCAGACCGCCCACGAGAAGGGCGCCGCACTGCGCACCCGCCTCGACCGCTGACCCGGCCGCCCCGCTCCTCCCCTGCCGCCCTTCCCCTGCCCGCCCTTCCCCGCCGGAGCTGCCCGTGAACGGCCACACCCCCCGCGCTGAGCACGATCCCCGCCCGCCCCACGACCCGACCGCCGCGGGCTCCCCGTCCCGGGAGCTCCCGCCCGGCGCCGTGACGGCCGTGCGGGGTGTCGACGACGCGGCCGGCCCGCCCCGGCTGACGGATCCGCTGCGCCACCCCCAGCACGCCGGGAACGGCACCCGGGCCCGGCGCGCCTGGACGCTGCTGCTGTCCACGCTCGTGGTCCCGGGCAGCGCGCAGCTCGTCGCGGGCCGGCGGGCCACGGGGCGCGCCGCGCTCAAGGTCGACGTGGTCGCCTGGGCCGCGGCCGCCCTGGCGCTCGTGTGCCTGGTGCTGTGGCGGACCCCCCTGATCTGGTTCCTGACGAACTCGTTCACGTCCCTGCTCGTGATCGCCGGGCTGGTGGCCCTGGCGCTCGGGTGGGCGTTCCTCTTCTTCGACACGTTCCGGCTCATCCGCCCCGGCCTGCTGGTGCGGCGGACCCGCCGGGCGGTGGCCGCGGCCACGGTGGCGCTCATGCTCCTCACCTCGGGCGGGCTGGCCTACTCCGCCTACCTGCTGTCCGTGACGCGCGGGGCGGTCTCGGACGTCTTCGGGGGCGGGCTGCCCTTCCGTCCCTCGGACGGGCGGTACAACATCCTCCTCATGGGCACCGACTCCGGGGAGGACCGCTCGGGCCGCCGTCCCGACTCGATGACGGTGCTCAGCGTGGACGCGGACTCCGGGCGGACCGTGACCATCTCCCTGCCGCGCAACCTGCAGAACACGCCCTTCCCCGAGGACTCGCCGCTGGCGGACGTCTACCCCGAGGGCTTCAACTGCGGTGACGAGTGCATCCTCAACGCCCTGTACACCGACGTCACGAACAACCACGCCGAGCTCTACCCCGACGCCGACGACCCCGGTGCCCAGGCCATGAAGGACGCCGCGGAGGGCATCCTCGGCATCGAGGTCCAGGCCTACGCGATCGTCGAGATGAACGGCTTCGAGCAGCTCGTGGACGCCCTCGGCGGGATCACCATCGACGTCGGCGGGCGCGTGCCCATCGGCGGCGGCACCGATCTGGTCACGGGTCTGCCGAACGAGATCTTCGGGTACATCGAGCCGGGCGTCCAGCACCTGGACGGCTACCACGCCCTCTGGTACGCCCGGTCCCGCGAGGGTGCCACGGACTACGACCGCCAGGCGCGCCAGCGCTGCGTGCAGGCCGCGATGCTCAAGCAGCTGAACCCCGTCAACGTGCTGACCCGGTTCGAGGACCTCGCGGCGTCCGGGACGCAGGTCGTGGAGACCGACATCCCGCAGAGCCAGATCGGCTCGTTCGTGGACGTGGCGCTGAAGGCCAAGGAGCACGAGCTGGTGCAGTTCGCCGCCGGGCCGCCCTACTACGACCCGTCCTTCCCCACCTACCCGGACTACGACCGGTTGCACGAGGACGTCGACCAGTTGCTCGAGGAGGCCACGGACCGCGGTGCGCGGGACGCGGAGGCCCTGCCGGCCGGGACGGCGGTGGGTTCCGGGATCGCGATGACCGTTCCCGTCCCGGCGGCGACGCCCCTCGTGGGAGCGCAGGAGCTCACCCCCAACGGCACCTGCTCGGTGCCCTGACCGGTCCGGTCCGCGGGTCGCCGGCGGCGCCCGGACACCCCGGTACAGTGGGGGCGTGGCGAACATACTGCAGTCGAACGCATGGGCCGGATTCCAGCGGAACCTGGGGCACAAGGTGTTCCAGGCCTCCGGGGACGGATGGCGCTACCTCGCGGTCCTCGAGGGCGGCCGGACCGGCCGCTACCTCTACTGCCCCTACGGCCCCGAGGCGCGGACCCCGCAGGCCTTCGAGGCCGCGCTCGACGACCTCGCCCGCACGGCACGCGCCGAGCGGTGCTGGTTCGTGCGGGTGGAGCCCGTCGACGCCGCGGTGACGGACGGGCTCGAGACGCCCGAAGCCTCCCTGCGCCGGCGCGGGCTTCGCCCGGCGCCCCGGCAGGTCCAGCCGGGGCACACGCAGGTCATCGACCTGACCCAGGACGAGGACGCGATCCTCCAGGACATGAAGTCCACCAACCGCAACCTGCACCGCAACATCGCCAAGAAGGGCGTGACCTTCACGACCTCGACCGACCCGGAGGACGTCGACGTGCTGCTGGGCTTCCTCGAGGCCACGGCCGAGCGCAAGGACTTCGCCCGCCAGCAGGACGCCTATCTGCGCGAGGCCGCCCGCAGCCTGATGCCCGTGGGCGCGGCGGCCCTCTACGTGGCGCGGCTGAACGGGGAGCCCATCGGCGCCTCCCTCGTCTACGACTCCGACGACACCCGCACCTACGCCCACGCCGCGATGGACTTCCAGCACCGCAAGCTCTCGGCGGGGATCCCGCTGGTCGTGCGGATGGTCCTCGACGCCAAGCAGAAGGGTCTGAGCCGGTTCGACCTCTTCGGCACCGCGCCGGAGGACGCCGGCCCGGACCACGCGTGGCACGGCTTCACGAAGTTCAAGAGGTCCTTCGGCGGCCGCCCGGAGTCCTACCCCGGGACCTGGGACCTGCCCCTGAGCCGCGGGAAGTACACGGCGTACACCGGCGTGCGCGCCGCCCGGGAGACCGTGCTCTCGGCCCGCAACAGCCTCCCCGGCCTGCCGGACCGGCTCCGGAAGGCCGTCGCCGGGGCGCGCCGCAGGGAGGCCTGAGCACTCCCCTCGACGGGACGGCCGGACACCGGAGGGACCGGCACCGCACGGACCGGCACCGCAAGGACCGGCACCGCACGGACCGGCTCGTCGTCAGCGGCCCGCGGCGTCGCGCAGGGCGGACATCCCCTCCGTGACCACGCGGCGGGTGAGGTCCCGGGCCCGCCGGCCACGGCCCTTGGCCGGGCGTCCCGCACCGTCGTCGGTCTCGGGCACGTCGTCCGGCTCCCCGCGGTCGGGCGACGACGCCGGGACGGACTCGCCCAGGCCCAGCTCCGCGGCGACCGCCGTGCCCGTGGCCTCGGCCGCGGCATCGGCGACGTCCTCCGTGAACTCCCCGGCCGGGCCCCGCCCCAGGGGCTTCTCCCAAGGGCCCAGCACCGGCCGTTCCGCCTCGGCCAGCTCGCGGATCACCAGCGGCACCTCCGTCTCGTCCGGGTCGCCGCCGTCGAGCCGCTGGACGCGTCGCTTCTGCAGCTCCACGATCCCGGTCAGCAGCAGGGCGTCGTCCACGCCCAGGTCCCGCCCCCGGCGGGTGAAGCCGAGCCGGTAGATCATCGCCAGGCCGCGCGTGTGCACGAACCACAGGTAGCCCAGGGCCGCCTCACGGCCGTCCTCGGCGGCCTCGGTGGCCACGAGCAGCAGCGAGTCCTCGCCCAGGTCCTCGAGCAGCTGGGTGATGAGCCGGGTGCGCAGGCCGATGTTCGCGAGGACCCGGCTGCCGGCCGTGACCTCGCGCACCGTCACGCCCGGGGTGCGCAGGGCCGTGCGGCACCGCTCCAGGGTGGCTTCCGAGAGCCGCCTCGAGAGGTCCCGCTCGGTCTCCCCCAGCAGCACCTCCAGCCGCCGCGGCTCCTCCGGACCGGCCCCTGCGGCGGGGCGGGCGAACCCGGCGGCTTCCAGGGCCTCCTCGGCGCCCGGGACGCGGAGGGTGTCGGCCTGGAAGCGCAGCAGCACGGCCGAGTGCTCCTCCCGCGCCCAGCCGGCGAGCGCGGCGGCGACCACGGGCAGGTCCTCGGGCCGGTGGACGTGGCAGTGCACGGTCCCGGCGACCACCCGCTCGGCCTCGGAGCGCAGGTAGAGCTGGGCGTAGCCCACGGTCCGCTGCTCGGCGTCGTGGACCATGACCCGGTCGACCCGCAGACCGGGGCCCTCGGCGGAGACCTGCGCCTCGCCGATGCCCCACAGCTGCTGCGGGTGCCCGCCGGTCACCCGGACGGTGGCGTCCCAGGTCTTGCGGTTGGGGCAGGGGCTGACCGTGGTGCTCACGTGGGGATCCTCCTCGTCACCCGGGCGCTCCGCCCCGGCTGGGGGACCGCGGTCGGCGCCCGCAGTTCGGCTTCCAGTCTAGAGCCGGGAGGGGTCCCGGCAGGTGCCGGACACGGTGTGACCGGGCACGACAGGACCCCCGCGCCGATGGACGGTGCGGGGGTCCTGGGTCACGACCGCGCGGGCCGCGTCCTGCGGGCGCAGGGCCGGGCTCAGCGGCGGGCGTACTTCTCCCACTTGGAGGCGAGGTGCTCCGCCTCGACCATCCGCACGGTCCCGGAGCGGGAGCGCATCACGATGGACTGGGTGGTGATCTGCGGGCCGCGGTAGCGCACGCCCCGCAGCAGGTCACCATCGGTGATGCCCGTCGCGGCGAAGAAGCAGTTGTCCGAGGTGACGAGGTCGTCGGTGCTCATCACGGCGTCGAGGTCCAGCCCGGCGTCAAGGGCCTTCTGCTTCTCGTCGTCGTCCGTGGGCGCCAGCCGGCCCTGGATGATCCCACCGGTGGCCTTGACGGCGCACGCGGTGACGATGCCCTCCGGGGTCCCGCCGATGCCCATCATGACGTCCACGCCGGTGCCCTCGCGGCAGGCGGCGATCGCTCCGGCCACGTCTCCGTCGAGGATCATCCGGGTGCGGGCGCCGGTGGCACGGATCTCGTCGACGAGCTTCTGGTGGCGCGGGCGGTCCAGCACGCACACGGTGAGCTGGTTGATGTGGATGCCCTTGGCCCTGGCCACGAGGTGCAGGTTCTGCTTGACGGGCAGGCGCAGGTCCACGAAGTCCGCGGCCTCCGGGCCCACCACGAGCTTGTCCATGTAGAAGACCGCGGAGGGGTCGAACATCGACCCGCCATCGGCCACCGCGATGACCGCCAGGGCGTTGTTCATGCCCAGCGCGGTGAGGCGGGTGCCGTCGATCGGGTCCACGGCGACGTCGGAGGACGGCCCGGAGCCGTCGCCCACCTGCTCGCCGTTGAAGAGCATCGGGGCCTCGTCCTTCTCGCCCTCGCCGATGACCACGGTGCCGTTGAAGTGCACGGTGGAGAGCAGTGCGCGCATGGCGTCGACCGCCGCGCCGTCGGCGGCGAGCTTGTCGCCGGCGCCGACCCACTGCCCCCCGGCGATCGCCGCGGCCTCGGTCGTCCGCACCAGCTCCATCGCCAGGTTGCGGTCGGCCACGTTGTTGGGGGGCGCCTGGGTCGTTCCGGTGGATTCTTCGGCCACGTTGTTCCTCACCTTCGAGTTGACGTTCTGCGGGACCCCCGGGCCGGGCTCGGCCGCGGGCGCGGTCCACGTCCCGCCCAGCATATCGCCCGCTCCCCCGCAGGCCGCGACCCGCGCCACGTCCACGACCGGGGGCGGACGGGCCAGGCGGACGGGGCGGGGCGGACAGGGCGCGGCGGACAGGGCACAATGGACGGGTGAGCTCCTCGACCCCCGACCGTCCCGCCGAGCGCCCCGCGCCCGAGCACCCCGCGGCCGCAGGCCCCGGCACCGCTCCCGGTCCCGACGCCCCGGAGCAGCCGCTCCCGCAGATCACGGAGAAGCAGGCCCGGCGGCTCAACGCTCCCGTGCAGGGGATGATCATCTCGATGGCCGTCCTGCTCCTGCTCGTCCTGCCGTTCGTGTGGCTCCAGCCCCGCCCCGACGCCCAGCCCTACCGGCCGGACGTCGACGTGGCGCAGGAGGCGGACTACGTCGCGGACGAGGCGCCCTTCACCCCGGTCGTGCCGGAGCCCGGCGAGGGCTGGACCGCCAACTACGCCCGGTGGAACGGCGGCGCCGCCGAGGGCGTGCCCTACTGGGAGATCGGCTGGGCCACCCCGCAGGGCAGCTTCATCGGTCTCGTCCAGACGTCCCTGGCCAACCCCACGTGGCTGGCCCAGCAGACCGAGGCCGTCCCCGCCACCGCGGAGGTGGAGGCCGGGGGCGTGCCGTGGGACGTCCACGTCCGGGAGGAGTCCCGGAACCAGGACGTCCTGACCGTGTACACCGGAGAGGTCAACGGCTCCACCGTGGTGCTCAAGGGCGACGCGCCCGGCGCCGAGCTGGACCGGCTGGCCGCCGCTGTCGCCGATGACCTCACCGACGCCCCTGCCCCACGAACCACGGAGATGCCATGAACCCGGAGACCCGCCCCGAAGACACCTCGCCCCGCACCCCGGCCGCCGCCTGGCAGCGCCTGCGCGAGGGCAACGCCCGCTTCGTGTCGGGCGAGTCCCTGCACCCCAACCAGGACGCCTCCCGCCGGCAGTCCGTGGCGGGCGGGCAGAACCCGTTCGCCGTGATCTTCGGCTGCTCGGACTCGCGGCTGGCCGCGGAGATCATCTTCGACCTCGGCCTCGGGGACGCGTTCGTGGTGCGCACCGCCGGCCAGGTCATCGACGACGCCGTGCTCGGGTCGATCGAGTACTCCGTGGCGAACCTCGGCACGCCGCTGATCATGGTGCTCGGCCACGACTCCTGCGGGGCGGTGACCGCCGCGCACGATGTCGCCGGCTCCGGGCAGATGCCCCGCGGCTTCCAGCGGGACCTCATCGAGCGGATCATGCCGTCCGTGCTGGAGACGCAGCGCCACGGCCACCAGGACGTCAACGCGGCGGTCGTGGAGCACACGAAGCAGACGGCTTCGCGTCTCATGGAGCAGTCCCGCGTGATCGCGGACGCGGTCTCCAACGGGGACGTCGCCGTGGTCGGCGTCTTCTACCACCTGGAGGACGGCGAGGCGGAGCTCGTCCACGGGCACGGCACCTGGCTCCCGGGCCGCTGAACCGGGCCGTCCGGCCGGCATCCGTCACCGTGGGTCCGCCGTGCCGGACGTCATCTGCGGCTGTCCTAGACTGACGCCATGGCTGATACCACCGCAGAGACCACCGAGTACCGCATCGAGCACGACACCATGGGCGAGGTCCGCGTTCCCGCGAAAGCCCTGTACCGCGCGCAGACCCAGCGGGCGGTCGAGAACTTCCCCATCTCGGGCAAGCCGCTCGAGCCCCAGCACATCGTCGCGCTGGCACAGATCAAGAAGGCCGCCGCCAAGGCGAACGCGGAGCTGGGGGTGCTCGACGACGAGCGCGCCCGGGCCATCGCGGACGCCGCGGACAAGGTCGCCACGGGACAGTACGACGAGCACTTCCCCATCGACGTCTTCCAGACCGGTTCCGGGACGTCCTCCAACATGAACACCAACGAGGTGCTGGCGACCCTCGCCAACCAGGCGCTCGAGGGCACGGACGTCGAGGTCCACCCCAACGACCACGTCAACGCCTCGCAGTCCTCCAACGACGTCTTCCCGACCTCCGTGCACGTGGCCGTCACGGGTGCGCTGATCAACGACCTGGTCCCGGCCATGACCCAGCTCGCCGAGTCCCTCGAGAAGAAGGCAGCGGAGTTCCAGGACGTCGTGAAGTCCGGGCGCACGCACCTCATGGACGCCACCCCGGTGACCCTGGGGCAGGAGTTCGGCGGCTACGCCGCGCAGGTCCGCTACGGCATCGAGCGGGTGCAGTCCTCGCTGCCGCGCGTGGCCGAGGTCCCGCTGGGCGGCACCGCCGTGGGCACCGGCATCAACACCCCCGCAGGTTTCTCCGCCCGCGTGATCGAGCTGCTCGCCGAGGAGACCGGGCTGCCGATCACCGAGGCCCGCAACCACTTCGAGGCCCAGGCCAACCGGGACGGCCTGGTCGAGGCCTCCGGCCAGCTGCGCAACATCGCCTACAGCTACATGAAGATCAACAACGACCTGCGCTGGATGGGCTCCGGCCCCAACACCGGCCTGGGCGAGATCCTGATCCCCGACCTCCAGCCCGGCTCCTCGATCATGCCCGGCAAGGTCAACCCGGTGATCTGCGAGTCCACCATCCAGGTCTGCGCGCAGGTGATCGGCAACGACACCACGGTCTCGCTCTCCTCGACCAACGGCGCGTTCGAGCTCAACGTGGGCATCCCGGTCATGGCCTCGGCCCTGCTGGAGTCCGTCCGGCTGCTCGCGAACTCCTCGCGCGTGATGGCGGAGAAGATGATCGACGGGCTCGAGGCGAACGTGGAGCGCTGCCGCTTCCTCGCCGAGGCGTCCCCGTCCATCGTGACCCCGTTGAACAAGGCCATCGGCTACGAGGCCGCCGCGAAGATCGCCAAGCACTCCGTGGCGAACAAGATGACGGTGCGCGAGGCGACGATCGCCCTGGGCTACGTCGAGAACGGCCAGCTCACCGAGGAGCAGCTGGACCGGGCGCTGGACGTCACCACCATGACGGGCCCCAACGCCTGACCCGCCGCTCCCTCAGCACCGAGGGGCCGCGTCCGTCCGGAGATGCTGCGGCATGCCGGAGGGACGCGGCCCCTCGCGTCGCCGGGAAGCGGTTCCCACCCCTCGACGGCCCGGCCGCGGCGCGTCAGGGCGTCACGGCGGGCCCGGACTCGTCGGACTTGGAGAGCTCCTTGATGAACTCGTGGCACTTCTGGGCACGCTCGGCGTCCTGGCTCATCACCTGCTCGAAGAACTCGGCGATGTCGTCCCGGCCGGCGTTGCGGGCGTCCCGCACGTACTGGCCGTAGTCGTGGCCTGCCTTGAGCGAGTGGTACTGCACGGAGACCAGGTCGTAGGTCACGTCGTCGAAACCGGTCTGTCCTGCGGGCATGTCGATCCTCCTTGCTCGTTCGTGCTCGTCGGGTGGACGCCTCCGAGTCTAGGATCGGGTGTTCCGGGTCACAAGTAAGTACGCTTTTTGTCCAGGTGCGGTGCGGAGCGGCAGCCGCGCCCCGGAGGCCGGTCCGGTGCCCGACCGGCGGAAAGTCACCGCTTCCGGGCCAGGGCGGTGAGGCCGCCCAGGGCGCAGAGGCCGGCGGCCAGCACCGCCAGGGGGACCGCGCCGAGGACGTCCCGGGCCAGTCCGAAGCCGACGGAGCCGAGCGCCTGTCCGGTGGCCAGGGCGATGAAGAGCACGGACGTGCCCGCTCCGGCGCGGCCCGGCCAGACGTTCCGCGCCCAGAAAATCAGCACGCCGGACAGGCCCATGTACCCGGCACCGAAGACAGCCATGCTGACGCAGGCCGCCCAGGCACTGCCGGCCGCCACGGCCACCGCGACCCCGGCGCTCGCCACGGACAGGGAGCCGGCGCACCAGCACCAGCCGGCCCGCGTTCCCGTGCGCCGGACGAGAGCTCCCGTGAGGATCCCGAGGACTCCGCCCAGCCCCAGGGCGATCCACAGCCACCCGACCCGCTCCGCGGGCACGGAACCGGAGCCGGTGACCAGCAACGGCCCGAACGTCCAGACCAGGGACGACCCGGCGCCGGCGACCACCGCCGCTGCGCCGGGGAGGACGAGAAGCCGCCACGGGCCCCGGGCCGGGCCGGAGGACGGCCCCGCGGCGGGGCGATCGGCACCGGTCAGGTCGGCGCGGGCCCGGACGGGACACCACACCGCCGCCGTGGACACCGCGCACACCAGCGCCATGAACATCCAGGCCGAACCGAGCGAGGCGGCCACCGATGCCACCACGCCGGCCCCGATCACGCCCACGGCCGTGCCGGAGTTCACCACGGACTGCGCCGTCGCCGTGGCCCGAGGGTCGACGACCGTGTCGATGACCGGCACCAGGGCCGGGGAGGCGAAGCCCCCGCCCAGTCCGCCGATGAACACCGCGACCACGAACACCGCCGGGGTCGAGGCCACGGCCACCCCCAGGCACCCCACGGTGGCGGTGGTCCCGGCCAGCAGCAGTCCGGCACGAGGGCGCCGGTCGACCAGTCGGGCGGCCAGCACAGCGGCCAGCGAGTACGAGGTGAACTGCGCAGCCCCCGCCCAGCCGAGCACATCCACGAGATCCGGCCGCTGGGCACTCAGGGACGGCGCGAAGAGGCCCACCCCGAAGCGCGCCATGCCGTAGGTGGCGGCGATCAGCAGCATTCCCGCCGCCGCCGTTCCCAGACCGGCTCCGGCCCGGCGGTCCACGGTGGTTCCCGTCATTCCCGCACCTCTTCAGCATAACGATCGTTTCACCACAACGAACGTTATACTACGAGCATGGCCAACCCCCAGCACACCCGCGACCGCATCCTCGACGCCGCCGAGATGCTCTTCTTCTCCGAGGGCATCGCCACGACGGGCGTGGACCGGGTCGCCGCTTCGGCCGGAGTGGCGATCGTGACGCTCTACAAGCACTTCGGCTCCAAGGACAACCTGCTGCGCGAGGTGCTCTCCCGCCGGCTCGAGGCCTGGACCCGGCACTGGGACGAGGCCGTCGCCGGCGCCGGGTCCGCGGACGAGCGTCTGCTGGCGGTCTTCGACGCCGTCGAGACGTTCCGGGCGTCAGCCGGACCGACCCAGTGGTGCTGCTTCCTGGCCACGGCCTCCGAACGCCCCGCACCGGAGGAGGGGCGGACCGACCCGGTGTTCGACCTGATCCGCCAGGACACCCAGGAGGTCACCGACCGGCTGGCACGACTGGCGCGCGAGGCCGGGTGCCAGGATCCGGCCGCGACGGCCTCGGTGCTGCTGCTGCTCTACAACGGGGTGCTCAGCAGCCTCCTGCGGGGAGCACCGTCCGATCCGACGGCGCTCGCCCGCAGCACGGCACGGTCGATCCTCGAGACCCGGGCCGGGCGGGCCTCCGCAGCCCGGTCCTGAGGGAGCGTGCCGGCCCCCGGGTCCGGCGGTGGGACGTGGCCTCAGACCACGAAGCGGGGCGGGCCGCCGTGCGCGCGGGCGGCCCGCAGCCGCTCGAGCTGGTGGGGCGGCATGGGCGGGAGCTCGTCCGGGGCGTACCAGCCGACCTCGAGCGACTCATCGTCGTTGACGCGGGCCTCGCCGGAGACCCAGCGGCAGCGGAACGTGTGGTCCAGGAACTGGCAGCGGTCCCCGTTCGGGTACTGCACGGGCTCCCCCGCCTTGACCGCCACGAGCTCCTCCACGACGGCGACGACGCCGGTCTCCTCGAGGCACTCGCGCACCGCCGTGACCGCCGGCTCCTCGCCGGGCTCCACGATCCCGCTCACCAGTCCCCAGTTGCCGTTGTCGCTGCGCCTGGCCAGCAGCACCCGGCCGTCCTCGCGCAGCACCACGGCGGTGACGGCCGGCAGCCACAGGAGGTCGTGGCCGATCTTCTCCCGCAGGGACAGGACGAACTCGGGGGTGGGCATGCGGGCTCCTCGTACGGGGTCGGGGGTCGGGGCGTCCGGCCCATTCTGGCAGGCCGGACCCGGTCGCGGCTGCAGCGGGGCGGAGCAGCACCGCCACGGAGCAGCACCGCCTCGGAGCAGCACGTGGTCGGAGCAGCGGCAGGTCGGAGCAGCGGCAGGTCGGAGCAGCCGCCGTTCAGAGCAGCAGGAGGACCCCGAGGGCCCCGGAGATCATGGCGGGGCCGAACGCCACCCGGGAGCGGGCGTCGACACGGCCCAGCACCACGAGCACGGCCCCGGCCAGACCGCCGATCACGAACCCGGCCGCCGCCCCCAGCACGGCGTGCCAGACGGAGGCGAAGCCCAGGCACATGCCGAGCACCCCGGAGAGCCGGACGTCGCCCATGCCCATCCCGTCCGGGTGGAGCACGCGGAGCAGGACGTAGAGCCCGCCCACGAGCACCAGGCCCCACAGCATCCACAGCAGCCGGACGGGCTCGCCGGCCACGACCGCCGCCGCGCCCAGCAGCACCCCGCACACCGGGTAGAGCGGGCGCACCACCCGGCCGGGCAGGCGGTGCTCCCGCACGTCCGTGCGCCACAGCCACGCGCACGCGCCCACGAGCACGGCCGTGCCGAGCACCGCGAGCACCCCGGCGGCCCAGCCGGCGGCGTCCCCGCGGGCGAACTGCTCGGTCAGGAAGGTGCTCACACCGGGCATCGTAACCGGGCATCCGTGGCCCCGGTCCCGCGGGGACGGGGCGCCTGTGGACGCCCCGGGCCCGTCCCTAGACTGGGGCCATGCCCCGCTCCCCCGTCCCCGCGCCCACCGACCCGGGCGAGTTCTGCGCGCTGAGCCGCTCCTCGCCGTGGCGCTGGGACACCGTGCGCTTCGTCCTGTCCTGGCTGGCCCCGGAGGACACCGCTCCCCGCGAGCCCGTCCGTGCCTGGGTCCGCCGCCCGGACGGGCTGCGCGTCGAGGCCCTGGACGGCACCCCGCTCTACACGGCCGGCACGCGGGAGCAGTCGCGCGACGACTTCTACGTCGCCTCGACCTGGGCCTCGTGGCTGCTCGCGCCGCAGCTCGTGGCCCCCGTGTACACGGACTCGGGGCTCGTCGAGCGCCGGCCCGAGGCGGCCTACGGGGACCCCGTGTTCGGCGGCGGTCGCTGGCAGGCCATCCTCGACCCGGTGGAGCTCGCCGGGGACGCCCCCGTGCCGCCCTATCTGCCGGAGCGGCGCCCCTGCACCGTCGAGGACGTCAGCACCGGCACCCACCACGGGCGGCGCGTGCGCGGCGCCGTGGTCGTCCCCGGGCACGCCTACGCCCCGACGACGCTGGGACACCCCCTCGCCCCGGCCCGCACCCGGGTGCTCCTCGACGAGCGGACGGCGATCTGTGTCCGCTCCGAGGTTCTCGAGGGGCCGCTGGCGGGCACGGGCCACGACCTGCTGATCGAGGCCGTGGACGAGTACTTCATCGACGACCTCTTCGCCTCGGTGCCCCTGGACCTCACGGACGTGAGCAAGCACCTGCCCTGGCCCGTCGGCCCCTGACGCCCCTGAGACGCCGGTAGTTCCCGACGCCCTCGGAGCTCCCGGGACCGCGCCGCACGGCCGCGGACGCGGTCGCGGCCGTGCGGCGGGGACCGGTCAGCTGTCCAGGTCGCCCAGCACCTCCGTGACCAGGGCGGCGATCGGCGAGCGCTCCGAGCGGGTCAGCGTGACGTGGCCGAAGAGCGGGTGGCCCTTGAGCGCCTCCACCACGGCGGTCACCCCGTCGTGGCGGCCCACCCGGAGGTTGTCGCGCTGGGCGACGTCGTGGGTCATGACCACCTTGGAGTTCTGGCCGATGCGGGACAGCACGGTGAGCAGCACGTTCTTCTCGAGGGACTGCGCCTCGTCCACGATCACGAAGGCGTCGTGCAGGGAGCGGCCGCGGATGTGCGTCAGCGGCAGCACCTCGAGCATCCCGCGGTCGAGCACCTCCTCGACGACCTCCTGCGAGACCAGCGCCCCGAGGGTGTCGAACACGGCCTGGCCCCACGGGTTCATCTTCTCCTCCTCGGAGCCGGGCAGATAGCCGAGCTCCTGGCCGCCCACCGCGTAGAGGGGCCGGAAGACCATGACCTTGCGGTGCTCGCGGCGCTCCATCACCGTCTCCAGGCCCGCGCACAGGGCCAGGGCGGACTTGCCGGTGCCGGCGCGCCCGCCCAGCGACACGATGCCCACCTCGGGGTCCAGCAGGAGGTCGATCGCGAGGCGCTGCTCGGCCGAGCGCCCGTGCACGCCGAAGACGTCCCGGTCCCCGCGCACCACCCGGGCGGAGCCATCGGCGCGGACCCGGGCCAGGGCGCTGCCCCGCACGGAGTGCAGGGTGAGGCCCGTGTTGGCCGGCAGCCCCCCGGCGCCCGGGACCACCACGGCCTCGCCGCCGTAGAGCCGGTCCACGACGTCGTCGGGCACGTCGAGCGCCGCGGTCCCGGACCACTCGACGTCGGAGCCGACCCACTCGGCCCGGTACTCCTCGGCCTCGAGGCCCAGGGCGGAGGCCTTGACCCGCATCGGCAGGTCCTTGGAGACGATGCACACGTCCCTGCCCTCGTTGGCGAGGCTCAGCGCCACGGCCAGGATCAGGGAGTCGTTGTCCTTGAGCCGGAAGCTCACCGGCAGCACGGTGTCCGAGACGTGGTTGAGCTCCACCACGAGGCTCCCGCCCTGGTCCCCCAGGGGTACGGGCCGGTTGAGCCCGCCGTGCTCCACGCGCAGGTCGTCCAGCAGCCGCAGCGCCTGCCGGGCGAAGTAGCCCAGCTCCGGGTCGTGCCGCTTGCCCTCCAGCTCCGTGATGACGATGACGGGCAGCACCACCTGGTGCTCGGCGAAGCGCAGGATCGCCCGCGGGTCGGACAGCAGCACCGAGGTGTCGATCACGTAGGAGCGCACTCCGGCGCCCAGGGGGGCGGTGATGTCGACGATGCGCTCCTGCTTCTTGGAGATGCTCATGGCGGCCCTTCCTCTCCGGTGCGGTGGGCGGCGTCCGCGCCGTCCACCTGAGGACAACGTATGCGGACCGGCCCCGTCGCGCGAGCAGAAACGGTGAACGGCGCGGAAATTGCCCGCGACGACAGGGGACGACGACCGGGGACGACGACGGGCGGGAGCGGCGCGCTCAGCCGCCGAAGCGCCGCTGCCGCGAGGCGTAGTCGCGCAGCGCGCGCAGGAAGTCCACGCGCCGGAAGTCCGGCCACAGCGCCTCGCAGAAGTAGTACTCGCTGTAGGCGGACTGCCACATGAGGAAGCCGGACAGCCGCTGCTCGCCGGAGGTGCGGATCAGCAGGTCCGGGTCCGGCTGCCCGCGGGTGTAGAGGTGCTGGGAGATGTCCTCCACGGACAGGCTCTGCGCGAGCTCCCGCACGTCCGCGCCGGCGTCGAGGGCCTCCGTGAGGACCTCCCGCACGGCGTCCACGATCTCCTGCCGGCCCCCGTAGCCGACCGCGATGTTCAGGTGCGGGCCGGCGTTGCCCGCGGTGCGCTCCGTGAGGTCGGCCAGGCACTCCGCGAGCCGCGGCGGCAGCAGCTCGAGGGCGCCGACGGGCTGGGCCCGGCAGATGCCCGCCTCGGTGAGGGTGTCCATGAGGTCGGAGATGATCTCGAGCAGGGGCTCCAGCTCCGCGGCCGGGCGCTTGAGGTTCTCGGTCGAGAGGATGTAGAGGGTGACCACCTCGATGTCCAGCTCCCGGCACCAGCCGAGGAACTCGACGATCTTCTGCGCCCCGGCCTTGTGCCCGTCCGCGGTCGAGGCGCCGAACTGCTTGGCCCACCGCCGGTTGCCGTCCACGAGGACGCCGACGTGCTTGGGCAGCCGCCGCGGGTCGAGGTCGGCGGAGAGCCGGCGCTCGTAGAACCGGTAGAGCGGCCGTGGCTTGGGCATCTGTGCTTCCTCCCAGGTTCTCGCTCGCGGTGCCGGTGACGGGACCGGACGTGGTGGGGGCCACGGTGCCGGACGTGGTGCTGGTCGAGGACCCTGCCGGCTCTCGGGGACGCCTCCTAAACTACCCGGTGGGAGACCGGTCGGCCTCACGCACAGCACGCCGGAAGGAACATCATGGAGCACACGCGCGGCCCCGCCGGCCGGGCCGCCGGCCGCGTCGGGCAGGCGGTCGAGCACGGGATCGAGGACCTCGTGGAGCGCAAGCCCGCGTGGCGGGGCTGGATCCACGCGAGTTTCACGCCCGTCGTCGTCGTCCTGGGCCTCGTGGCGATCCTGCTGGCGCCCAGCACGGAGCTGCGGATCGCGTGCGCCGTGTACGGCGTGACGGGCATCCTGCTGTTCGGCGTGTCGGCGATCTACCACCGCGCCTACTGGCCCCGGCGGCTGCACATGGTCCTGCGCCGGATGGACCACTCGAACATCGCGCTGATGATCGCCGGCACCTACACGCCGCTGGCCGTCGCGCTGCTGGCCCCGGCGCAGTCGCGGCTGCTGCTGGTCGTGATCTGGTCCTGCGCCGCCGGCCTCGTGGCCTTCCGGCTGCTGTGGACCCTCGCGCCCCGCTGGCTGTACACCCCGCTCTACGTGGTGATGGGCTGCCTGGCCCTCGTCTACCTCCCGCAGTTCTGGCAGACCAGCCCCCCGGCGGCCGCGCTGACCGCCGCCGGCGGCATCGCCTACATCACCGGGGCCGTGGTCTACGGCACCCGGCGCCCGCGGCTGCTGCCGGACGTGTTCAGCTTCCACGAGGTGTTCCACGCCTTCACGGTGCTGGGCTTCGTGCTGCACTACGTGGCGATCATGCTCGCGATGCTCAGCTGATCGGGCCCGCCCCGCCCAGCTGCTCCTGGAGCTCCGCGACCGAGTGGACGGGGGCGCGGCAGGCGAAGTCCCGGCACACGTACACCGTGAACCGTCCGCCCAGCGCGGCCTTCCCGCGGGCCGAGCCCGGCGCCCCCGGGGCGTCGGCGTCCACGACCCGGGTGCTCAGCACCGCGGTGGCGCCCACGGCGCGCCGCGCCGCGAGCTTGTCCTCGGCGGTCCCGCCGGCGAGCACCACGTGGGCCGGGGAGGACCCGAGCTCCGCCCGCACGGCCAGGGCCCGGCCGGCGCTGCGGGGCGAGCGGCGGGCCAGCAGGTCCAGCGGCCCCAGCAGGGACGGGACCGCCCGGAGCCGGTGCTCGTCCTCCTCGAGGGCCCACAGCTCCGCGAGCACCGCGGCGAGCACGGCCGTCCCGGCCGGCGTGACGTCGTCGAGGGGCTCGGCCCGCCCGGAGCTGCCGGCCGCGAGCAGCGGCGCCGGGACGTCCGCCAGGTCGGACCAGATCCGCTCGGGCGCGTCCGGTCCGCCGTCCGGGGCCGGGTGCGAGAACCGCTCCCCGGCGACGTCCGCGAGCTCCCGGGCCCGCTCGTACCAGGGCGTCGCCCCGGTGGCCCGATACAGGACCAGGAAGCCCTCGGCGACCATCGCGTAGTCCTCGAGCAGGCCCTCGATCGAGCGCTCCGCCGAGCCGGCGTGGCTGGTGCGCGCCAGCTTCCGGCGGGACGCGTCCCAGTGGACCGCCCACAGGTGCCCCGCGGCCTCCTCGGCGGCGAGCACGAGCGCCGGGTCCGCCAGCAGCACCCCGGCCTCGGCGAGCGCGGTGACCGTCATGCCGTTCCAGCCGGCCACGACCTTCTCGTCCCGGGCCGGGGCGGTGCGCCGGGCCCGCGCGGCGGCCAGCTCGGGGCGGGCCCCGTCCCACAGGGCCTGCTCGGCGTCGTCCAGGACCCGCCCGGGGTGCAGGGGCTGGGGGGACCCGGCCGGCACGCCCATGAGGTCGGCCACGGCCGTGCCGCGGTCGGCCCCCAGGACCTCGCGCAGCTCGGAGCGGCTCCACACGTAGAACGCGCCCTCGCCGCTGTGCACGTCGCCGTCCGCGGAGACCGTGTCCGCGTCCAGGGAGGACGCGTACGCCCCGCCGGGCAGGCGCAGCTCGGCCAGCAGGAATCCTGCGGTGTCCGCGGCGGTCCGCCCGTGGCCGGCACCGGGCTCGAGGGCGGCGGCGCGCGCGCAGGCCCGCAGCAGCTGGGCGTTGTCGTAGAGCATCTTCTCGTAGTGCGGCAGGGACCACTCCCGGGTCACGGAGTACCGGTGGAAGCCGCCGCCCACGTGGTCGAACAGCGCGGAGCCGGACATCGCGCCGAGGGTCCGCCCGAGCAGGCCGTGCGCCCGCTCCGAGGTCCCCGGGGCCCCGCCGGCGGCGAGCCGCTCCAGGAGCAGCAGCACCGTGGAGGGCGGGAACTTGGGGGCGCCGCCGAAGCCCCCGTGCACGGGGTCCTCCTCCCGCAGGAGCACCTCGAGGGCCACCGCGGACAGGTCCGGTTCGTCCTCGGGTGCCACGGGCACGGCGGTCCCGGCGAGGGCGGAGCGCAGGTCCTCGGCCTGCCCGGCGATGGCCCGGGCGACCGTGTCCGCGGCCTGCTCGAGCTCGTCCCGGCGGTCGGCCCACGCCGCGGCCACTGCCTGGAGGACCTGCCGGAAGGACGGCATGCCGTGGGCCGGCCGCGGCGGGAAGTACGTGCCCGCGTGGAACGCCCGCCCGTCCGGGGTCAGGAACGCGCTCATGGGCCAGCCGCCCTGGCGGGTGATCAGCTGCGTGGCCGCCATGTAGGTCGCGTCCACGTCGGGGCGCTCCTCGCGGTCCACCTTGACGGGCACGAAGTGCTCGTTGAGGTAGACGCCGAGCTCGGGGTCCTCGAAGGACTCGTGGGCCATCACGTGGCACCAGTGGCAGGCGGCGTAGCCCACGGAGAGGAACACCGGCACGTCGCGGCGGGCGGCCTCCGCGAACGCGGCGTCGTCGAAGGGCTGCCAGTCCACGGGGTTGTCCGCGTGCTGGCGCAGGTAGGCGGAGGACTGTCCGGTCAATCGGTTGGGCACGGGTGCTCCTCGGATCTCGGGTCCTGCACACGGGCCCGCGGGCGGGCCCCGGTCTCAGCCGCGCCGGTCGGGCCCCTCAGGCTCCTCGGCCGGCGCCACGGGGTCTCCCCCGGTGCGGTCGTTCCCGGCGCGCTCGGTTGCGCCACGGTCGGTCGCGTCGCTGTCGGTCCGGGCTCCGTCCGCCTCGGCGTAGCCGCCCACCCGCTCCTCGGCGGCGCGGCGCTCGGCGTACTCCGCGCGGTAGCGCAGGCGCCGGTTGCGGCGGTTGAAGTCCCGCACGAGGAAGATGACGGCCACGGCCAGCAGCAGCGTCATGAGGAAGCCGAGCACGCCGGGGGTCACCTGGCTCGGGTCCAGGCCGGGGCGCAGGGTGCCCTCGTCGATCGGGTTGGGCGCCATCGCGGGCAGCAGGGTCAGCACGTTCAGCACGGTGGTCATCGCCGCGCTCAGCCCACGATCCCGGCGAACAGGTCGCACTCCGGCAGGTCGGTCGGCACCCGGGACTCCGCCAGGACGTAGTCCTCCCACGGCCACACCTGGGACTGCATCTCGGCGGAGACGGCGAAGAACATCCCGTCCGGCGCCACCTGGGTGCGGTGGCTGCGCAGCGCCTCGTCCCGCAGAGCGAACGTCTCCGGGCACCGCACCCTGGTGGTGGTCTCGTGGCGGGGGGCCGGCGGGCGGTGGCCCTCCGGGTCGCTCTCCTGCAGCATCGCGATCCGCTCCGCGTACGGGGACTGCAGGCCGCGCTCCTCGAGGGCCTCGTGCAGGGCGACGAAGCGCTCCACGTTGAACGCCCGGTCGTAGTAGAGCTTCTGCGGGGTCCATGGCTCGCCGAGGCCCGGATACCGCTCCGGGTCGCCGGCGGCGCGGAACGCCTCGACGGAGACGTTGTGCGTCTGGATGTGGTCCGGGTGCGGGTAGCCGCCGTTCTCGTCGTAGGTGAGGATCACGTGCGGCCGGAACCGGCGCACGAGCCGGACGAGGGGCGCGGCGGCGCGCTCGAGCGGCTGCAGGGCGAAACAGCCCCACGGCAGCGGCGGCAGCGGGTCCCCCTCCGGCAGGCCGGAGTCCATGAAGCCGAGCCAGCGGTGGTGGACGTCCAGCGTGGCGGCCGCCTGCGCCATCTCGTGCCGGCGCAGGCCGGTCAGGTCCCGGTCGGCGTGCGGGTGGCCCTCCATCTCGGCGTTGAGGATCGAGCCCCGCTCCCCACCGGTGCACGTCGCCACCATGACCTCGACCCCCTGCCGGACGTAGTGGGCCATGGTCGCGGCGCCCTTGCTCGACTCGTCGTCGGGGTGGGCGTGGACGGCCAGCAGGCGCATCTCTGACAGGGAGGTCACTCGGGAGATCCTCTCGGGAACGGTCGGGGGAACGGGGACGCGGCCGATGCGGGCACAGGCCACGTCCATTTTACGCGTTCGCCGGGCCGCCCCGCGCCCGGGATGCTCCCAGGGGCCTCGGCTAGAGTGGCCGGGCGGTCGCCGGGCCCGGTGCCGCCCCCTGTCCCCGAGACCCGAGGCCGCCGTGTCCACCGACTCCCCAGACCTGCTCTCCGACCGCTACGGAGCTCCCCGCCGTGAGCGCCGGCTCGGGCCGCGCGGCTGGATCGGACTCGCGGTGGCGGCCACCCTGCTCACGGCCGTGTTCGTCGTCTGGGTGGTGACGGCCCGGCAGAGCGCCCCCACGTTCAAGGACATCGGCTTCGAGGTGGTCTCGGAGGCCCGGGCCACGGCGGACTTCGAGCTCACCAAGCGCCCCGAGGACGTCGTGACGTGCGCGGTGCAGGCCCTCAACCAGGAGTACGCCGTGGTGGGTTGGGCCGAGGTGACCGTGGGCTCCGTGCCCGCGGACCGGCTGAGCGACGGCGGGACGAGCTCCCACCGCGCCGCCGTGCGCACCACCAACCTGGCGACCACCGCGGTCGTGGACTCCTGCTGGGTCGAGAACTGAACCGCGCGGCGGAGGAGACGCCCGTGTGTCGCCGCCGTCACCCTTCTTTGGGCTTGTCCGCCGGCCCCGCCTAGACTGGGTCCAGGACTCCCCGTCCCCGGCAGCCGGACACCGTCCGAACGGACGACCTGCACCGGGGCGGGGTCTTTGCGTAGCGGACCCCCGCACCGCCGGCGGCCCCCGCGCCGTCGTCCCGGTCCGCCCGCGGCCCCGCCCGGACCCCGGGCGGGGNCCGCGGCCCGACCGCCCGTTCACCGAGGAGAGACTGTGACCACCACGAACAAGACCGGCGCCTGGCTGACCCAGGAGGCCTACGACCGCCTGAAGAAGGAGCTCGACCACATCTCCGGCCCGTACCGGCACGAGATCGTGGAGCGCATCGACCAGGCGCGCTCGGAGGGCGACCTCAAGGAGAACGGCGGCTACCACGCCGCCCGCGAGGAGCAGAGCAAGAACGAGGGGCGCATCGCCCACCTCAAGAACCTGCTCGAGAACGCCCAGGTCGGCGAGGCCCCGGCCGACGACGGGGTCGTCGAGGCCGGCATGGTCGTCAGGGCCGAGATCGCCGGGGAGGAGATGACCTTCCTCATCGGCTCCCGCGAGGTGGCCGAGGACCTGGCCGGCGGCAGCGACCTCGAGGTCTTCTCCGAGAAGTCCCCGATGGGCTCCGCGATCTCCGGCCACCGGGTCGGCGACGAGCTGTCCTACACCACGCCCAACGGCAAGGAGATCCCGGTCAAGATCCTGGACGCCAAGCCGTTCCAGGCCTGAGGCGCCCGTGACGACCCACTGGTTGCGCAGCCCCGGCCCCGGCACCAAGGCCCTGATGGTCCTGACGGTGGTGCTCGGGGTCGTGGCCGTCGTGCTGCACTTCGCGGGTCAGGGCGACCCGGCCGCGAGCGCACCCGGCAGCCTGCGCAACATCTTCGTCTTCGCGACGTTCGTCAGCGCGTTCGTCACCTACCTCAGCGGCCGGCGGCGCACCTGACGCCGCCCCGTCCACGAACGGCGCCGGTCCCCGCGGGGACCGGCGCCGTTCCTCGTATGGGCCCGGCGCCGTTCCTCGTCGGGGCCCAGGACCGTCGCCCGAGGGCGATCAGTGCACGACGACGGGGTGGTACCCCTCCGCCTCGAGCGCCCGGAGGACCTGGCGGCAGTGCTCGTGCCCCTTGGTCTCCATGTCGATGGTGATGGACACGTCGCCCAGGCTGAGCGAGCCGCCGATCCGCGTGTGGTCCACGCCGGTGACATTGGCGTCCTGGACCGCGATGAGCTGGGAGATGCGCGCGAGCTCGCCCGGACGGTCGGTGAGCATCATCTTGATGGTCATGTACCGGCCGGCCGCGGAGAGACCCCGCTGGATGACCTTCAGCATCAGCATGGGGTCCACGTTGCCGCCCGAGAGCACCACCACCGTGCTGCCGAGGTCCGGGTACGCGGCCTGCAGGCGCCCGTCCAGAAGGGCCGCGACGCCGACGGCGCCGGCCGGCTCCACCACGAGCTTGTTGCGCTCGAGCAGGAAGATCAGCGCCTGGGCGAGGGAGTCCTCCGAGACCGTCACGACGTCGTCGGTGAGCTCCTTGATGATGCTGAACGGCAGCTGCCCCGGCTTGCCCACGGCGATGCCGTCCGCGATGGTCGAGACCCGGTCGAGGGTCACGAGCGCGTCCCCGGCGAGGGAGGGCGGATAGGCGGCCGCGTTCTCCGCCTGCACGCCGATGAGCCGGATGGGCCGGCCCAGCTGCTCGGCCCGCGCCTTGACCGCCACGGCCATGCCGGCGAGCAGTCCCCCGCCGCCCACGCCGGTGATGACGGTCTCGACGTCGGGCACCTGCTCGAGCACCTCGAGGCCGAGCGTGCCCTGCCCGGCCACGATGTCCGGGTGGTCGAAGGGGTGGACGAACACCGCCCCGGTCGCGGTGGCGTGACGCTGGGCCTCGGCGAGGGCCTCGTCGACGCTCGTGCCGTGCAGGATCACCTCGGCCCCGTGGTCCTGGGTCGCGGCGATCTTGGGCAGGGCCGCGCCCAGCGGCATGTAGATGCGGGCCGTGATGCCCAGCTTGGCGGCGGCGAGGGCCACCCCCTGGGCGTGGTTGCCGGCGGAGGCCGCCACGACGCCCCGGGCCTTCTCCTCGTCGGTGAGCTTGGCCATCCGCACGTAGGCGCCGCGGACCTTGAAGGAGCCGGCGCGCTGCAGGTTCTCCGCCTTGAGGTTGACCTCGGAGCCGACCAGGCGGGACAGCGCCCGGGAGTGGGTCACCGGGGTCCGGTCGATCACACCCTCGAGGAGCGCGGCGGCATCCTGGATGTCAGCGAGACGGACGGGCAGTTCGGCCAGGCTCACGGTGCGTCTTCTTTCCCGGTCGGTGCGTGGTGCGGACCGCGGCGGGCCCGCCGGAAGCGGACCGTGGCGGGACCGCTGGGTCCGGCCACGGTGAGCGCCCGCCGGCGGCGGACGCGGTCCTCATCCTAGTCGTTGCCCGCTGACCGCTCGGGCGCGGCCGGAGGGTCCCCTGCGGCCCCCCGGCCGTTCCGCTGCCCCGCTCCCGCCGCGGCCCGGGCACGGTCGTCCCGTCGGCCGCGCTCGAGCGCCGCCTGCAGCCGCTCCTTGGCGCGGGTCCTGCGGAAGCGCTGGAGCTGCGCCATGACCTGGTCACGGGTGAGGTCGTTCCGGCGCGCGTGCTTCTTGATCTCCCACGGGAAGTAGTACGGCTCCCACGGGATCTCGTCGTCCTCGCGCCACGCGCCGTTCACGAGGTAGCGCACCACCGTGTTGAGGAAGGCCATCACCGGCACCGCGAAGAGCGCCCCGGCGATGCCGAAGAGGATGGTGCCGGACGCCACGGCGAGGAACACTGCCAGGGGGTGCAGGGAGACGGCACGCCCCATCACGAGCGGCTGCAGGACGTTGGACTCGATCTGCTGCACCAGGAGCACCACGGCGAGCATGGCCAGGGCGGTGCCGAAGCCGTTGGCCACGAGGGCGACGAGCACCGCCACGATCCCCGTGACCACGGCGCCCACGATCGGGATGAAGGATCCCAGGAACACCAGGATGCCGATGGGCAGCGCGAGCGGGACGCCGAGCAGGGCCGCGCCGAGCCCGATGCCCACCGCGTCCACGAAGGCCACGAAGCCCTGGACCCGCGCGTACTGCACGAGCGAGGTCCAGCCCCGGCGGCCGGCGCCGTTGACGGCCCGCCGCGCGCTGACCGGGAACAGCCGGACCAGGAAGAGCCAGATCCGCTCCCCGTCCATGAGGAAGAACAGCAGGGTGAAGAGCATGATGATGATGCCGGTCAGCACGTTGCCCGCCGTCGAGCCGAAGGACATGGCCCCCGAGAGGATGGCCTCGCTGTTGTCCTGGACCGTGGTGCCGAGGTCGTCGATCCAGTCGTTCACGCTGTCCGCGCTGAGGTTCAGGGGCCCGTCCTCGAGCCAGCCCAGCAGCTGCTGCGTGCCGACCACCACGTTCTCGGACAGCTGGGCGAAGCCCAGCACGATCTGCCGGCCGGCGAGCACCAGCAGGCCCACCACGAGCCCGATGAGCAGGAGGACCGCGAGGCCCGAGGCCAGTCCTGGCGGCACGTGCCGTCCCCGCAACCACTTCACCAGGGGGAACAGGAGCCCGGCGAGCAGCCCCGCGATGAGCACGGGGATGATGACCACCGTGATCGTCGACAGCATGTAGCCGAGCAGCCCCACGGCCGCGAGGATGATGATGAGCCGCCACGACCACGCCGCGGCTACCCGCACGGAGACCGCGACGCCACCCGCGGCGTTGCCGTGCAACGGGGGGAGCTCGTTGCTCGGCCCCGGCCGCTGGGGGCGCTCGGCATCGTGCGAAGTCGAAGGCATGGGGACATCTTGGCACGGCCGTGCGACCGGCCGGTGACGCCCGGCCGGGACCGTCGGACGCCCCGGCGGACGCCGGTCCCACCAGTGGTGCGCGCACGGTGGAAGACTGGCGGCATGTCACGCACGTTCCTCCGCGTCCTCGCCCAGCGCCGGCCGGCGCCCGCCCTGACCCCGGACGCACCCCCTCGGGAGGAGCTGGAAGCCGTGCTCCGCGCCGCCGGGGGGACCGCGGCGGCCGAGCCGGGACTGAGCTGGCGGGTGGCGGTGACCACCCGGCGCTCCGCACCGGAGCTCGCGGCGGCGCTCGCGGGGCTGACCCGGGTGCCCAACATGTCGGCGCCCTTCCCGCGGCTCAAGGGCAAGCAGCTGCGCCGGCTCGCGGCGTTTCGGGGCGCCCTGAAGTGGGCGAGCACGGGGGGCTTGGGCTGCGCTCTCGTCTTCAGCCCCGACGAGGCCCTGGGCGTCCCCCGCAAGGAGCAGCTGCACGCGGCGCACGGGGCCCGCCCGCTGCTCGAGGCCGCGTTCTGGGCCGCCGGCTGGGGCACCGTGTGGGCCCACCGCGACGGCGCGGGCGAGGACGCCGTCCGTGCGTTCTACGGGCTGGCCGAGGAGGAGAAGCTGCTCGGCTGGCTGTTCGTGGGCCGCCCGCCCCGTGGCGTGGCGGCCGAGCACACGGCCACCCGTCCCACGCCCGGACCCCGCGTCACGTACCACTGAGTCCGTCCTCGGCCCTCGAGCCGGGGCACGACGACGACCCGGGACCCGCGCGGTGCGCGGGTCCCGGGCCGTCGGGGGTGGTCCAGCCGAGCAGGAGGACCTAGCTCGAGGTCATCTCCCGGATGATCGCCAGGATGCGCAGGATCTCGACGTAGGTCCAGATCAGCGTGACCGTCAGGCCGAAGGCCGCGGACCAGGCCATCTTCTCCGGGACCCCGACCTCGACACCGCGCTTGATGTTGTCGAAGTCCAGCACGAAGCTGTAGGCGGCGAGGAGGATGGCCACGGCGCCGATGAGCAGGCCCAGCCAGGGGCCGAGCGGGCTGTCCGTGCGGATGTTGAAGCCGAACAGCAGCACCGCGCCCAGGTTGACCACCGCGAAGAGGACGTACGCCATCAGCGCGACCATGAAGATCTTGGTGGCGCGCGGGGAGGCCCGGACCTTGCCGGACCGGAAGAGCACGAGCACCGAGACGAACACGGCGATGGTGCCGATCACGGCCTGCACCACGATGCCCGGGTACATGGCCTCGAACATCCCCGAGATGCCCCCCAGGAACAGGCCCTGGAACACGCCGTAGGCGAGGATCAGCGCGGGCGAGGGCTCGCGCTTGAACGCGTTGACCAGGCCCAGGACGAGACCGATCAGGGCGCCGGGGATGGTGAGGATCGGCATGATCCAGCCGGCGAGCGCGCCGACGACCACGGCGCCGAGCACCGTGGCGGTGCGCATGATGACGTCGTCGTAGGTCATCCGGCCGGTCTGGTTCGTCCCGGCGGCCGGGGCGTTGTACATCGAGTCGAGGCGCTCGGCCGAGTACGGGGCGCCCTGCTGGGGCCGGCCGTAGCCGCCCTGCTGGTAGCCGGTCTGCCCGTAGCCGGGCTGCTGCTGGTAGGGGGTTCCGTAGGAGTTCTGTCCGTACTGGTTCCCGTGAGGCTGGGCGCTGCCTGCGCCCGACTTCGAGATATCGCGGAGAAGCGGGTTACCGCCGGCCATTGAGGGGTCCTTCCGTGGCACTGATGTGCGAGATGTGCCTCAAGGGTAGCAACGCCAGCATCACGGAAGCAGAAGAACTGCTGTGCTTAAGCCGAGGGCGTGCGAGCCGCCCCGCCGGAGCGCGGGCGGAGGCCCCAGGAGAGCGGACAGACAGCCCTTTGCTGTCGCACACATGCTGGGGGGAAAGACCGTCGTCCCGACCCGGAGGCCCGTCATGCCCGAGTCCCCCGCCCAGTGGGTGCCGCTGGCCGCGATCCCGGTCCTGCTCGTGGTCGGCTCCCTGGCCGTCCTGCACTGGAGCCGCTACCTCGGTGCCCTCGGCAGGCTGCACCGCGCGCAGACCTCCCCGGGCGCCGCCCCGGCACCGCACACCGCCGCGTGGCTCGAGCTCCGCAGCGCCGAGCACTACCGCCGGGCCTACCGCCTCACGTGGGCGGTGGCCGTGGTGCTGGCCGTGGGTCTGGCCGCCGCCGTGCTCGCCGGCTGAGCCGCGCACGCCCCCGTGGTCCAGCTGCCCGGCGCCGTCCTCCTCTACGGCTGCCTCCTCCTCGCCGGGGCCGGCGCCACGGCCCTGTGGAGCCTGGTCCAGATCGCCCTCGACCTGGCGCCGGCCGCACGCCGCCGGCACCCCGGGATTCGCGCCTCCGTCCGGGCCCACCTGGGCCGCGCCACGTCCGCGACGACCGTGGCCCTGCTGGCGGCCGGTGTCCCCTCCCTACTGGACCATCTCCGGTGGCTCGCCGTGCTCGCGGGGACCGTCTGAACCGGTACGCCCGGGGCGCTCGGCGACCGCCCGGGCGTCATACTTCGTGATGAAGTCGTGATCTTCAATTAGATCTGTTCGCATCGATTTGCATGTGAGAACCTTTTCCGGGATCCCCCCCAGCCCCAGGAGTTCGCCCATGCAACGATCCATGCTCGCACCCACCCTGTCCGCCCTGACCCTGGCCCTCGTACTGGCTCCTCTGACGCCCGCGACGGCCACCCCCGCCGAGAACGCCACGACCCTGTCCCCCCAGCAGGTCCGCGACGAGGCCCCGCCCGAGATCACCGACCGGATGATCGTCAAGTACCGCACCCCCGTCAGCGACGCCGAGTCGGAGCAGGTCGTCGAGGACGCCGCCGCCGAGGCCGACGTCCCGGAGGCCGAGGAGAGCACCGAGGTCCGGACCACCGGTGACGGCGCCGCCGTCGTCGAGCTGGCCGGCGAGGTCTCGACCGACCAGGCCGAGAAGCTGGCCGACCAGCTCGCCAAGGACCCGGCCGTGGCCTACGCCGAGCCCGACCGTCTCGTCTCCACCGCCCGGATCCCCGGCACGGACGAGGCGGAGCCGGAGGACATGGGCTCGGTCGCCGCGACCGCCACCGACCCGGGCGTCCCGTCCCTGTGGGCCCTGACCAACCTGCGGGCCTTCGAGGCGTGGGACACCGCCACCGGGAGGGGCGTCACGGTCGGGGTCGTCGACACCGGCTTCGCCAACCACCCGGACCTGGACTCCCAAACCATCGGCGGCTACGACTTCGTCTCCACCGCCGCCCTCGGCAACGACGGCAACGGCCGGGACGCGGACCCCCGCGACCCGGGCACCTACTCCTCCGCTGACCAGTGCTACAGCGGTTCCGCGGCCACCAACTCCATCTGGCACGGCACGCACGTGGCCGGCACCGTGGCCGCCAAGCGCGACAGCTACGGCACCGTCGGTGTCGCCCCCGACGCCACCCTCCTCAACGCCCGTGCCCTGGGCGCGTGCGGCTACGGCTACGTCTCCGACATGGCCGACGCCGTGCGGTGGCTGGCCGGCGACTCCGTGGCCGGGATCCCCGCCCCGCGTCAGCGCGCCGACGTGATCAACATGTCCCTGTCCATGGGCGGGGGGTGCCCGACGACTCTGCAGAACGCGATCAACACCGCCTGGTTCCGGAACATCCCCGTGGCCGTGGCCGCGGGCAACAGCGGCCGCCCGGCGATCGAGTACGCCCCGGGCAACTGCTACAACGTGATCACGGTCGGTGCCATCGGCTCCGACCGGGTCCGGGCCAGCTACTCCAACCACGGCGGCGCCGTGGACATCTACGCCCCGGGCCACCACATCCTCTCTGCGGGCAACACGGGCAGGACCACACCGGTCGCGCCCAACAGCCGCTTCGATTACGGCACCTCGATGGCCACCCCGCACGTGGCCGGGACCCTGGCCCTGCTCAAGCAGAAGAACCCGACGCTGAGCTCCGACCAGTACAAGCAGCTGATCCTCGACTCCGGGGACGTCTGGTCCACCCTTCCCGGGGGCAAGACGCTGAACACCCACGACGCGCTCTGGATCACGAAGTCCGCCGACACCGCCGCACCGGCCGCACCCACCCCCACCTACACCACCAAAGGCGCGATCGGCTCCCTGTACCAGCGGATCAAGAGCCAGACGGGGGCCCCGACCTCCCACGAGCAGCCCATCGCCGGCGGGGTCCGCCAGACCTTCAGCAAGGGCACGATCTACTGGACCTCGGCCACCGGCGCCTACTGGGTGCGCGGCGGGGTCGAGTCCGCCTACCAGCGCAACGGCGCCGCTGCCGGCATCCTCCGCTTCCCCCGTTCCGACGAGAGGTCCAACGGCATCGGCGGGGCCTACCAGCTGTTCCAGAACGGCCGGATCCTCTGGTCCTCCCGCACCGGGTCCCACGCCCTGACCGGGAGCATCGACAGGACCTTCGCCGCGGCGGGCAGCGAGAAGGGCGTCCTGGGATACCCCACGGCGGACCGCCGGAGCAACGGCATCGGCGGGTACTACCAGACCTTCCAGAACGGCCGGATCCTCTGGAGCTCCGCCCACGGGTCCCACGCGGTCACCGGAGACACCAGCGCGGCCTACTCGCGCGCCGGCAGCGAGCGGGGGCCGCTGGGCTACCCCGCCGCCGGGGCCGTCCCCGACGGACGGGGAGGCACCTCCCAGTCCTTCCAGAAGGGAAGGATCGTCTGGAGCGCCTCTAGCGGGGCGCACGCCCTCAAGGGTTCGATCGGCGGCCGCCACGACCGCTCCGGCGGCACGACCGGCGCGCTGGGCTACCCCACGTCCGACGAGGCGCCCACCAGCACCGGCGGGGTCTTCCAGGTGTTCCAGAACGGCCGGATCTACTGGAGCCCCAGCACCTACGCCCAGGAGATCAAGGGCTCGATCGGCAAGGCCTACCTCGCCCTCGGCGGGACGACCAGCCGCCTGGGCTTCCCCCGGACGGGGGAGATCACCCGGGCCGACCGGTCCGTGGTGCAGTACTTCCAGGGCGGCTCCATCACCTGGAGCCCGGGAGGAAAGATCCGGATCGACTACCGCTGATCGGGCACCGGTCCCGCAGCGGCCCCGCTCC
>NZ_JBISWK010000078.1:0-7143 GCF_044462205.1 Kocuria rhizosphaericola
CGCTGCGCGTCCGGGCCCCACAGGCGCGCCCGTGGGGCCCGGCGCCGTGGCGGCCCCACGACCCGCCCGTCGGACGGTGGTGCCCCCGGTCGGACTCGCACTGACACTGGGCGGATTTCACTTCCGCACACAAGTTGCCTGCGACGACCCCGGACGATCAGCGGGACGGTAGGGACACCGTGCGCATCCGAGCACAGCTCGATGCGGTGAGAACACCGAGCCCGGCTGCGCCCGTCAGCCACACCGACCGGGCATTCTTCAGGCACGAGTCAGCGCCTCCATGACCACCGCGCCCGATGTCCGCCAGCGCATCCGTACACGTAGGCCAACGTCACTTGTCCCGGTGCGGGTCCCGGGCGATGTTCAACGCCCGGTTCGTCGACGGCACGATCACCGTCGACGGTCCCCAAGGCGCCGTTGACGGCGCCGACACCCGCGAGACCTACGAGGCCCTGGGGTTCAGCTACGACCCCGAGGAGCTCGACGAGATCTTCGGCACCGCCTGAGAGAGATGTTGCGACGGACGCCCCGGCACTCCACGACGGAGCCCGGGGCGTCGGTCACCCAGGAAGTCAGACGAGGCCGAGCTGCTGGGCCATGGACATCATGTCGAGGTAGCGGTGCTCCACCTCGGTCGTTCCGCTCTCGTCGTGCCGGTTGAAGACGGCCATGGGGACGGACACCCGCCTGCCAGAGGGCTCGACCACCCCCAGAGGAGTTGTCAGCGGCCCTGTGTGGGTGCCCACGAACAGCAGCCGCATCGCTGCCGTGGAGCCGTCGACGACCAGCTCTTCGATCTCAATGGTCATGTCCGGCATCGCGGTGATCCACTGCTGTGTGTCCTGCTGGATGGCTGCTCGGCCACGCACCGGCTCCGGCGAGGCAGCGGTGTAGACGATCGCGTCCGGGCCGTAGGTGGCTGCGAACCCGGCGGCGTCGTGGGCGTTGAGAGCCGCGACGGCTTGTTCGACCTGCTTCCGGCGGTCCCCGCCCGCGCCAGGGACCGGTCCGACGACGGACGTGTGGGTGTCGCTCATGGTGATCTCCGCTTCTGGTGGGCCCCCGCCCGCGCGGCAGGGCTGGCACTCGACGGTAGGCACCGGCTGACACAGGGGCCAAGGGATCCGCCCGGATCGTCGCAGGCCCGTGATTCGCGGGGAGTTCATGACACCGACCTGCACGACGATGCACGCCCCGGACTCCACGACGGAGCCCGGGGCGTTCTACTGGGGCGTGTCAGGCGAGCCCGAGCTGCTGGAGGAAACCCATCATGTCGAGGTAGCGGTGCTCTTCGACGATCAGACCGTCCTCACCCTCCCGGCTGAAGACCGCCATGGGCATCGACACCCTCTTACCTGTCGGTGGCACTTCCCCTGATGGGGTCGCCATAGGCCCGGTATGGGTGCCCACGAGCTGGAACCGGGACACAGCCGTAGCACCGTCCACGAGCAGCTCCTCCAGCTGCAGCATCATGTCCGGCATGGCCGTGAACCACTGCTCTATCTCCCGCTGGATCGCCGCCGTACCGCGCACCGGCTCCTGGGCGGCCGTGGTGTAGATGACCGCGTCGGCGCCGTAGAACCCGACGTACCCGGGCGCGTCATGACTGTTGATGGCTTGGAAGATCCGATCAACCTTCTCCCGCCGATCTTCGCCGGCATCGGGCACGGGCCCGACGACGGATGTGTGGGTGTCACTCATGGTGGCCTCCGCTCCTGATGCCACTTCCCTCGTGAAGTGCCGTGCTTCGACGCTAGGCACCGCCAGGTGAACGCCCAAGGGTTCGGCAGGGATCGTCGCAGGCCTGTGACCAGCTACGACTTCATGACCTCGACCATGATGGATCGCGCCCCGGCCTCCAACACGGAGACCGTGGCGTTCGTCGAGGCACTATTCCACTCCGAGCTGCTCCGCCATGCCTGCCTGGTCGTAGTACCGGTACTCCTCGGTGATCTTGTTGTCGGCACCGAAGCGGCTGAAGATGCCCATCGGAACCTTCACTGGCCGTCCCGTCGGGGGAATCGATCCGGAAGGTGTGGGCATCGGCCCGGTCTGGGTCCCAGTGATCAGCTCGCGGCTCGCGACGGTGTTCCCGTCGACGAGCACGTCCTGGAGTTCAGCGTAAGTATCTGGCAGTGCTTCCAGGAACGCTGCGACGTCCTGCTGGATGGCTTCTCGTCCCCGCAAGGGTTCTGGTGACACCGGATCCATGACCACGGCGTCCTGGGCGTAGTAGGAGGCGAACTTTTCGGCGTCCCGGGCGTTGTACGCCTCGTTCCACTCCTTGATCAGCCGCCGATACGTCTCCTCGTTTTCGCCAGAGGTGCCGGCGGCGTCTTGTTCTTGCGTGCTCATCAACGGCTCCTGTCTCCGGGCCCCGGCTGGTCCGAGGTCTCCTTCGACGGTAGAAGGCCCAAGAAGCAGCACCGAGAGGGTCACGCGAATCGTCGTCAGATCGTCGCCTCCGCGTCACGGAGACGACGTCATGATCTCCCAAGTGGGAGAACACACTGTTGCTCCACGACGGAGTCCGGGGTGTTCTGCATGGCCGGTGAAGTCTCAGTCCTCGGAGCCGGCGCCCCGACCCTGCCGCCACTCGTAGACCGTCAGCGACACAGCGATGAGCGCCGCGGCCACGGTGAGACCGGTCAAGGCCCGCTCGAGGCCAGTCTCCGGCGGCCAAGATCCGAACTGCCCTAGCACCAGGAGTGCGGCGCCGATGAGCATCGCGATCAGGTGCCCGCGCAGGGACCGGTCCGGTGTCATGATCTCTCCTGCGGGCCGGTCTCCCCGCCGTTACGGAGACCAGGAGACCACAGGTTGCTCAGCAGCAACGCAGCCACACCGATCGCAGTCATCCACCAGTTCCACTCGCCCAGGATCAGACGCAGCCCCACGATGAGGGCGACGATGATCGCCACTTGGACGAGCACCTGCTGCCATCGCCTCGACACGCTGCACTCCTTCACACCCGGCGCCTTGCTTGCTCGCATCGTGCCACGAGCCGACCTGGGCTGTCTGACCCCTCATCGGTGAACCGTGGTGCGGCAAGCAGGGGCATGCCACACTCGGCAGCAGGAGTAGGCCGCGGCCGCTGGGCCGATGGTGACTCTGGGGCGCAGAGGAGGATGCCGTGAACCCGGTCGATGTGGAGCGGTTCTACGCCCACGTGCTCAAGGGCCCGACTCCCGAGGCGTGCTGGTTGTGGATGGGCGCCATCAGCGACGACGGGTACGGCCGGTTCTGGTTCAACACGCCCGCCGGCCAGAAGGTCGTCTCCGCCCACCGCTTCGCCCTGGCCACCGTCCACGGCGCCCTGGAGGCGATCGAGGACCAGACCGCCCTGCACTGGTGCGATGTGCCGCTGTGCGTACGGGCTTCCCTTCAGCCGAGCACCCACCTGCTGCTGGGCACCGCCTCGGAGAACATGAAGGACCGGGCGCTCAAGGGCCGGATGCCTTCACCGAACGCTGCGCGGTGGCGCCGGCTCAGCCGCGCCGAACGCGCCTCCCGGTCCCGACACCTGCGCGAGCAGCTCAAGCAGCACGGCTGGGATCAGGGACTCATCCGCCAGCTGGTGCACGACGTCGACCCGCACCATCCCACGCTGTTCTGACGCCGCGACCCCTCATGCGGGGCCGGTGACCGCCGGCGGCATCTCCCGGCGGGCGTCCATGGCCCGTGCATGGGCGGCCTCCATCCGGCCGGCCAGGACGGCGGTGGTGCCGATGACAGGTCCGATGATGAACACGTGCGGGTACCCGGCGGCCAGGATCACGAACCCGGCGACCCAGCAGACGACGCCGGCGGTCCAGCCCAGCCACACCGAGGGTCGGGCGGTGGTCTCATAGTCGTAGGGCGGGTTGATCGGCTCGGGATCTCCCTCGATCTCGACCCGGTGCAGTCGCCGCCTGGTGATCTCCAGGCCGGCGAAGCACCCGGCACCCACCAGGGCGGCGAACACCGCGTTGGAGAGCCCGTACCCGCCGATGGACACCAACCAGTTCACGAACTGCACCAGCTGAGCCTCGACCCAGTCGGAGGTGTAGGCCCAGACGAAGAAGCCCGCCATCCATAGCAGGAAGATCCGCCCGCCGGACAACCCCTCGACCTTGCTCCTGAACCCCATGAGCCACCCCCAGCTCTGATGTCGTGAATCCAGGGTAGCCAGTCGGATCGGGGAGTGTCTCCGCACACATGGAAGTCGTACCGGCACCGGCCCGGTGCACGCGGCGAAGCCCGTCCGGGCCCATCGGTACCCTCGACGAGATGCCCATCCGACCCGGAGGTAATCCATGCCAGACCCCAAGCCTCGACGGAGGTGGGGCCGCGCCCTCCTGGTCGTCGCGGCCACCGTGACACCGCTCGCCTCCGTCCTCTACGCCGCCGATCTTCCGAGAGTGCGCCCAGCATTGGACCGCTTCTGGCGGTGGTTCGACGGAAGCCTTGAACGACTCCAGGTGATGAGCTGGGTGGTCGCCGCCATCGTCGCCGCCGTCACCTACTGCAGCTACCTCGCCGACAAGAGGTCGAAGCTGCTGGAGCAGGCGCGGTGGGCAGTCGACCGCGCCACCGAGGGGAAGCCCGAGGCTCAGCAGCGCGTCGGCCGGCAGGCCATCGCAGACCTGCAGCACAGCGCCGAAGAGAGCGGCGAGCAACTGCCAGGCTTCGTGGACACAGCGCACACCGTGACCGACACCTTCAAGAAGGACATCCTCACCGCGGCTGGCAAAGATCCGGCGGCCGTCGAAGAGATCGAGAGCGAGGCTCAGCACGGTGAGTTCGGCACCGTGGACGGCACCCAGGAAGGGGAGCGATAATGACGACACGACCCTCTGAGAGGAGGAGCGACATGGCCGTATCCGCAGAGAAGATCGACGCCGCCGCCCAGGCGCTGGACCTGGATCCCAAGGTGCTGAAGGTCCTCACCAAGCCGTCGGAAGTCCGCCAGATCCCAGTGCATCTGGGCCTGCTGGGCAACGAGCCGATCTACGTCGACAGCCAGGAACAGGCTCGCAAGCTGGAACGATCCGACCGGGCCTACGCCTACATCACCGCAGCAGCTTCCTGAACGCTTGCACCGCCCCGCCGCCCGCACCGGGTGAACGGGGCGGTGCCATGTCCGCCGGACGTCAGCTGGGCCGGCCGCAGACCATGGAAGTCATGACGACCTTCGTAGACCACCAGCACCCGCGCGCCATCGACGAGCGCTTCACCGCCAAGGACCACCCCTAGGCCGAGCTCAAGCTTGGCCCGCCGGCCATCACCCTGTCCGGGCCGACCGGCGACTGGGGCTCGCGCTTCCACGACATGGACTCCCGGTCCGCCTACGACTACACCCCTCCGAGCGCGCCGCGGAGGCGTTCCGCGCATATTTCGGCGCCGCACCGGATGCCGAGGTGGAAGGGGAGTACTGCTTCGAGGATCCGAGCCGCCCCGTGCTCCAGATCAGGGCCACCGGCCGGGTCGCGGTGAACTTCCGCGGTCCCACCCGCTTCGCCGCCGAGGCGAACATGCTCTCTGTCCTGGCTCGGCTGGCCGGCGACGACGCAGCATGGCGCCGCGCCGATCCGCTGGCCGCGGAGAGCTTCGACGAGGTGTTCTACGACGACGGCTACAAGGACTACGTGCGCGAGCGCTACCTGGGCGCGTCCCGGGCGATCGAGGACGCCGAGCAAGGCTACCAGGCTGAGCTGTCCCACCTGCACCGTGGCCTGGCCGGGCCGGAGACCCCAACCCCGGTCGACCTCGACGCCGCGGTGCGTTCCTCCTACGCCGAGCTGGTCAACGGCTTCGCGGTCGGCACCCAGGCCGGGCGGACCGTCCGCGACCCGCACCTGTCGGGCTCCACCCGCAACCTGGTCGTCGGGAACCTGATGGGCCGGTGCTATGCCGCCGCGCAGATACTCAACCGCAACGAGGATCCGAAAGCCATCGCGATGACCGCCGGGGTGCTGGAGGACTCGGTGAAGACCAGCCGGACGTCGGGCCAGGTGCTGCAGCGCCTGGCGCTCGACGTCGGGGAGCACCACCGCGGCAGGCCCTAACCTGCGAGGCACTGGGGTGCCACACGCCCAGCTCCCCCACTCTCACTGAAGGGCTCACTCCATGTCCGCGTCACGTGACGAACGCCACGAGCTGATCGAGCGCATCGAGGCCGCCACCTTGGATCGGGACTGTAAGAGGTTCCGCCGATAGGCGTGGTGGGACGGCGGCATGAGACAGGCACGAGGCCTGGTAAACACGGATTTGTTGAGAATCTCTGTGTTGACCAGGAGCACTCGTGCCTGCCGTTCCATCGTGCATCATCGAGCCCATCGGGGACCAGTTCCAGGTGCTGATCCCGCCTGTGGCGGACGAGCATCCGTTGGGTTGCCACCGGCCACGCATCCCGGACCGGGTGGTGTTCGACAAGCTCGTGCAGGTCCTCGTCCTCGGGGCTGCCTACGAGAAGATCGCCGACACCACCTGCTCGGCCACTACCATCAGACGCCGACGCGACGAGTGGACCGCCGCGGAGATCTTCACCGCCCTTGAACAGTCCTGCCTTCACGCCTACGACAAGATGGTCGGGCTCGAGCTGGGGAATTTGGCGGTGGACGGGTGCATCACCAAGGCCCCGTGCGGTGGCGAGACCGCCGGAAGATCCCCGGTGGACCGCGGGAAACAGGGTACGAAACGCTCGGTGCTCACCGACGGTGCCGGGATCCCGCTCGGGACCGTCGTGGCCCCGGCCAACCGCCACGACTCCCCGTTGCTGCGCCCCACGTTGGAGACGCTGTCCCGGTTCGGCTTCGAGCTGCCCGAGCGGATCACGGTGCATCTGGACGCCGGCTACGACTCCAGGCCCACCCGGGAGCTGTTGGAGGAGCTCGGCTGCGAGGGCCGGATCGCGACCAAGGGCGTCCCGGCCCCGTTCCAGAACACCGCCCGCTGGGTGGTGGAACGGACCAATGCCTGGCACAACCGCGGCTTCAAGAAGCTGGCGATATGCACCGAGCGCCGCACCCGCGTCATCGAGGCGTTCATCGGACTGGCCAACGCCATCATCATCACCCGACGCCTCCTCCGCGAGGCCTGGACCACCCAACGCTGGGACACCCGCCCAACCCGACGACCATGACCTATCGGCGGAACCTCTAA
>NZ_JBISWK010000079.1:0-10014 GCF_044462205.1 Kocuria rhizosphaericola
GAGGAGCAGGCCCCGCAGGCCGAGGCCCAGCAGACGGGCGAGGGCAGCGAGATCACCCTGCCCGCCCTGGGCGAGTCCGTGACCGAGGGCACCGTGACCCGGTGGCTCAAGCAGGTCGGTGACGAGGTCGCCGTCGACGAGCCGCTGCTGGAGGTCTCCACCGACAAGGTCGACACCGAGGTCCCCTCCCCCGTGGCCGGGACCCTGCTGGAGATCCGCGTGCAGGAGGACGAGGACGCCGAGGTCGGCCAGGTCCTGGCGATCATCGGCTCCGGCTCCGCCCCCTCCGGGGACGAGCCCGCCGACAAGCCGGCGGAGAAGCCCGCCGAGGACTCCTCCGCGGAGGAGAAGCCGGCGAAGCAGTCCGCCGCCGGTGGCGAAGGATACGAGGGCTCCGCCTCCGGGAAGCAGGAGAAGGCTGCTTCCCGCGACGAGGCCCTGGTCGAGACCGACGAGCCCGTCCTGGCCGACACGTCCGGGGACGAGCAGCAGGACGACGCGCAGCGCGACGGCGCCCGCACCGAGAAGGCGGAGGCCCCGACCGGTGACAACTCGTCCTACGTGACCCCGCTGGTGCGCAAGCTCGCCAAGAAGGAGGGCGTGGACCTCTCCACGCTCACCGGCACCGGTGTGGGCGGTCGCATCCGCAAGCAGGACGTGCTGGCCGCCGCGGAGGAGCAGAAGGGCGCCGCGGCTCCGGCCGCCGGAGCTCCTGCCGAGTCGGGCGCTGCCGCTCCGGCGCAGGAGGCCACCCCGGCCGCGCCGAAGGCGGACGCCAAGCGCGGGACCACCGAGAAGGCCCCGCGGATCCGGATGACGATCGCCCAGCGCATGCGCGAGTCGCTGCAGGAGGCCGCCCAGCTGACCCAGGTGACCGAGGTCGACATGACCCGTGTGGCCGTGCTGCGCGGCCGGGCGAAGGCGAAGTTCCAGGAGCGGGAGGGCGCCAAGCTCACCTACCTGCCGTTCTTCGCCAAGGCGGTGGCCGAGGCGCTGCAGGCCCACCCCAAGCTCAACGCCACCTTCAAGGAGGCCGAGAAGGAGATCGTCTACAACGGCTCGGAGAACATCGCCATCGCGGTGGACACCCCGAAGGGCCTGCTGGTGCCGGTCATCAAGAACGCCGGCGACCTCAACCTCGGCGGCCTGGCCAAGCAGATCGCCGACCTCGGCTCCCGGGCCAAGGACGGCAACATCACGCCGGACGACCTCACCGGCGGCACCTTCACGATCACGAACCTCGGCTCCTTCGGAGCCCTGTTCGACACCCCGATCATCAACCAGCCGCAGGTCGCCATCCTCGGCACGGGGTCGATCGTGAAGCGTCCGATGGTCGTCTCCGACGCCGACGGCAACGACACCATCGCCATCCGTCAGATGTGCTACCTGTCGCTGACCTACGACCACCGCCTGGTGGACGGCGCGGACGCCGGACGCTTCCTCCAGGCGCTCAAGGCGCGCCTGGAGGAGGGCCGCTTCGAGTCCGAGGTCGGCCTCTGACCGGTCGGGTGCCGGTCCCCGGTCCCCGCTGATCGCCTGCGGAGGACCCACCGCGACGAGAGGGCGTGTTCCTGGTCACAGGGAGCACGCCCTCTCGGCGTGCGCGGGCGGCGCTCCGATAGGCTCGGAAGCATGTCTTTCCTGACCGGACTCCTCGTCTTCCTGCACCTCGTCGGCGCCGCGATCATCGTGGGCGCCTGGATCTACACCATGAAGCGCCCGACGGTGTCCCCCGGACAGTTCCACGCCTCGCTGCTGAGCCTGGTGACCGGTCTGCTGCTCGTGGCGATCTACGAGATGGGCGACGGCGACGTCAACCACGCCAAGGTCGCCGTCAAGCTGCTGGTCGCCCTCGCGGTGGCGGTCGCCGCCTTCGTGGGGCAGCGGAGGAGCAGGCGCGGGGAGACGGTCTCGACCGGCCTGGCCCACGCCGTGGGCGGGCTGGCGCTGATCAACATGGCGGTCGCCACGCTCTGGTGAGCCGCGTCCTCCACCACCGGACCCCCGGCGCTGCCCGTCAGCCCCGGGGGTCCTGCCGTGCCGGCTCCTGCTGTTCCGGGCCCGGCGACGCCGTCGCACCGGCCGCGGGCTCCACCCGGGCCAGCCGCCAGCCCCGCTCCCCGTCGACCAGGGCCACGAGGACCGTCTGCACCCATCCGTCCCCCGCCCGTTCCACGGACGGGTCCGAGTCCGGCTCGCCCCGGTAGCCGGCCACCCGCACCTCGGCCACCAGCTCGACCGTGCCCGGCTCCGCGGGACCCGCCGGCGCGTCCCGGATGCTCTGCACCTCGAGCACGAGCCCGGGAAATCCCCCGCGTCCCGCGCGATGGTGTCCCGGTCGTCCTCCGCGGCCTCCGCCCCGGGCGCGTACACCTCCTCCAGCAGCCGGGCGTCACCGGTCCGCAGGGCCTCGCCCCGCCGCGCCACCAGCTCCCGCAGCGCCCGCCGGGGATCCGCGACGGCGGAGGGGGCCTGCGGCGGCCCGCTGACGGGCCCAGCACCCGGTTCCGCGGGGTCCGCGGTGGTGGCCGGTTCCGTCATCGTCGCCGGGTCCGACGTCGCGGCCTGATCCGACGTCGCGGCCGGACCCGCCGTCGTCGGCGGGACCGGGTCGGAGCCCTCCTGCGGGAGGAGGGCGGTGCCCCCGGCGGCCAGCAGCAGCGCCGCGGCACCGACGAGCAGGGACCGGCGCCCGCTCCGCCCGGTCCGGTCCGAGCGGGCGGCCGGGACCGGCGGAGCGTCCGGGGCCGCCTCCGGGGCCCGCGCGAGGCGGTCGGCCAGGTCCGCCGCGGTGGGCCGGGCCGACGGATCGGCGTCGAGGGCGGCCTCGACCGCCCGGACGAGGCCGGTCGGGGCGCCGGGGCACAGCAGGGACAGGGGCATCCGCCGTGCCTCCCGGGCCGGTGCCCGCCCGGTGAGCGCCGCCCATCCGAGGGCCCCGAGCTCGCGGACGTCGTCCTCCGGGCTCCCGGCCGCCGTGCCCGCGCGCACGGCGGCGGAGAGCCCTGCACCGTCCGTCGTGGCCGTGGTCGCCGTGGTGCGGAACAGGATCTGCCGGGTCGAGAGCTCACCGTGGCACCGGCCGAGGGCGTGCAGGGCCGCCAGACCGGTCGCGGCGTCCCGGAGCACGGCGGCCGCCTCGGCCGGCTCCAGCCGGCCGCGCTCGGCCAGCCGGTCGGCGAGGGAGCCGCCCGCCAGGAAGTCCTCGACCAGTCCCACGGGCGCCGCCGCCGGGCCCAGCAGCCCGCGCACGGCCACGAGGCAGGGCTCCTCCCGGCCGCCCAGGGCCACTGCGAGCGACAGGGCCGCGGCCCGCGACCGGTCGCGCTCCGGGCCGGGCCCCTGCGGGCAGGAACGCAGGACGAAGTGCTCCCCGGAACGCGCCTCCCGCACGAGCCACGAGCGCCCGCCCAGGCGGCGCACCGGCTCCAGACCGTCCTCGGGCGGGAGCCGCGGGGGCGTGTCCTCCGCCGGCGTGCCGGTGGACGGGTCGAGGCCGCCGCGCCCACGGTCCTCGCGGACGGCCGCGGCGAGCCGTGCCCGCGCGGAGACGGGCAGGGCCCGGGTGGCCTCGTGGTGGCCGCCGTGCGCGGCGGGGCGCTGGTCCATGCCCCCAGCATGCCCGCCGGCGCCCGCGGCCGTGGACGCCGTCCACAGCCTCCGCCGCGCGCTCGGGGCCGGGCGCGCGATAGGCTGGGGACATGTCCCTCTGCTTCGAACGGCTCGGCTTCGATCCGCACCTCGTCGACTACCGCTCGGCGCTGGAGCTGCAGAAGAACGTGCACCGCGAGGTCGTCGCGGGCGAGCGGGCCAACACCGTGCTGCTGCTGGAGCACCCCCCGGTCTACACGGCCGGTCGGCGCACCGAACGCCACGAGTACCCCGTCGACGGGACCGAGGTCGTGGAGATCGGTCGCGGGGGCAAGCTCACCTACCACGGACCCGGAATGCTCGTCGGCTACCCGATCGTCCGGCTGACCACGCCCATCGACGTCGTGCGCTTCGTGCGCCTGCTCGAGGAGATCATCCTGGCCGTGGTCGCGGACTTCGGGGTGGAGGCCACCACCGTGGCGGGTCGCTCCGGGGCCTGGGTGCTCGCCGACGAGCACGGGCCGGACCGCAAGATCGCCGCCATCGGCGTGCAGGTCTCCAAGCGGACCACCATGCACGGCTTCGCCCTGAACTGCTCCAACGACCTGCAGCCGTTCGGCAAGATCATTCCCTGCGGCATCACCGACGCCTCCGTCACGAGCCTCTCGCAGGAGACGGGCCGGCTCGTGACCCCGGAGACGGTGGTCGCGCGCGCGGAGCAGGAAATATTCGCCCGCCGGGACGAGTTGTGCGAACAGTTCGTCCCTTCGGGGACCCCGGGTCCCCTGCCCTGGCCCACCGCCGTCAGCTGACCCGCGCCGCCCCCGGGACCACCGGGACCGTGAGCGCACCACCGTCGACATCTCGACAAGGAGACCGACCATGACCGTCGCCCCCGAGGGCCGCCGCCTGTTGCGCGTCGAGGCGCGCAACGCCGAGACACCGATCGAGAAGAAGCCCTCCTGGCTGAAGAACACGGCGCGGATGGGCCCCGAGTTCCAGGAGCTGAAGTCGCTCGCCCGCGGCAAGGGCCTGCACACCGTGTGCGAGGAGGCGGGCTGCCCCAACATCTACGAGTGCTGGGAGGACCGCGAGGCCACCTTCCTGATCGGCGGCTCCAAGTGCACCCGCCGCTGCGACTTCTGCGACATCGCCACGGGCAAGCCCGACCTGCTGGACGTCACCGAGCCCCGCAAGGTGGCCGAGTCCGTCAAGGAGCTGGGACTGCGCTACGCGACCGTCACGGGCGTGGCGCGCGACGACCTCGACGACGGCGGGGCCTGGCTGTACGCGGAGACCATCCGCGCGATCCACACGCTGAACCCGAACACCGGCGTGGAGATCCTGATCCCCGACTTCCAGGGCGTGCCCGACCGGCTGCAGCAGGTCATCGACGCCGAGCCCGAGGTCTTCGCCCACAACGTCGAGACGGTCCCGCGCATCTTCCGCCAGATCCGGCCCGCCTTCACGTACGAGCGCTCCCTGGACGTGATCACCCAGGGCAAGGACGCCGGGATGATCACCAAGTCCAACCTCATCCTCGGCATGGGCGAGACGAACCAGGAGATCTACGAGGCGCTCTGCGACCTCAACGACGCCGGGTGCGACATCATCACGCTCACCCAGTACCTGCGCCCCTCCCCCCTGTTCCACCCCATCGACCGGTGGGTCAAGCCCGAGGAGTTCGTGGAGCTCTCCGAGATGGCCGAGGAGATCGGCTTCCTGGGCGTCATGGCCGGCCCGATGGTCCGGTCCTCGTACCGCGCCGGCCGGCTGTGGGCCCGGGCCATGGAGAAGTCGGGCCGGCCGATCCCGTCCCACCTGGCGCACATCGAGGACACCGGCAGCGCGTCCCAGGAGGCGTCCTCGCTCGTCCAGCGCCTCGGCTGAGGACGGGCCGGGCGCGGCCGCGCCCACCCGCTAAACTGGAGGACGGACCACGGCCGGGCGCTTCGACGCGCTCGGCCGCAGGTCCCCCGGAACACCGCCACCGCACCACAGGACGAGGTCTCACCGTGTCACCTTCCCACGCCAACTCGCGCCCCACGTCGCGATCCACCTCCCCCGGGAAGCCGACCGGGAAGCCCACCCGGGCGCAGAAGCGCGAGGCGAAGAAGCAGCGGAAGGCGACCAAGGGGCCGGGCTTCCTGAGCCAGATCAAGCAGGTCTTCAAGATGACCCGCGAGGTCGAGCCCAACATCGGCTGGTGGATGCTGCTGATCGGACTCGGCGTCATCCTGGCCTTCCTGCTCGTCGGCATCCTCCTCGGCAACTGGATCACCGGGCTGCTCATCGGCCTGCCCTTCGCCCTGCTCGCCGCCTCGTTCTACCTCTCCCGGCGGGCCGAGCGCGCCGCGTTCGCCCGGATCGAGGACCAGCCCGGGTCCGCCGGCGCCGCGCTGTCCGCGCTGCGCCGCGGCTGGATCGTCGAGGACCAGCCGGCCGCCATGGACCCCCGCACCCGCGATCTCATCTTCCGCGCCATCGGCCGGCCCGGCGTGGTCCTCGTGACCGAGGGCCCCGCCGGGCGGGTCGACAAGCTCGTCGCCAAGGAGCGCCGCCGGATCGGCCCCGTGATCCAGAACGTGCCGATCCACGTCATCAAGACCGGCAAGGGCGAGGGCCAGGTGCCGCTGCGCCAGCTCTCCAAGCAGATGAAGAAGCTCGACAAGAAGCTCACCCAGCAGGAGGTGCAGACCGTGCACAAGCGGATCAGCACCCTGGGCAACCGCCTGCCGATCCCCAAGGGCGTGGACCCGATGCGCGCCCGCCCGGACCGCCGGGCCATGCGCGGCCGCTGAGCCGCCGGCCCGACCGGTCACGACGGAGCCCCTCGCCNGGCGAGGGGCTCCGTCGTCGCACCAGGGGACCGTGCCGCGCCTCAGCGGGTACGGACGAGGACCGTGTCGGCCGCCCGGTCATGCAGGCCGCGCTGGTCCGGGTCGAACACGACCGCCGGGATCACGAGGCACAGCAGGAGGGAGCGGACCGCGGCGCGGGCGAAGCCCGCCGACCGCCCGGCCAGCGTCTGCACCTGAAGGCCCAGCAGCAGGTGCCCCGGGGTGTGGCCGGTCGCGCCGACCAGCAGCACGTTGAGCAGGAACAGGAAGGCCAGGGTCATCAGACCCTGCCCGTTCCACTGCGGCACGAGCCACTGGGCGAGCGCCCAGCACACGTACCAGTCCACCACCAGGGCCACGACCCGCCGCCCCACGCGTCCCACGGAGCCCGGCCCCTGCTCCGGGCGCCCGAGGCGCTGCCCCGGGTACTGCTGCCGGCCGGTCCCCGGCCCCTCGAGCCAGGAGCCCACATCACTTCTGTCGATCATCCCCCCAGGGTATCGGGGAGGACTCCCCTAGACTGGCGGGGGACCGTGGCTCCCCCGGCGGGACTCCTGCGTAACACCGAGGAAACACCCGGGACACGGAGCCTTAATGCCCGGTCCGTAGCGTTGTCCCCGGAAACGGACGCCGACCGAGAGCTCGTGGCACGGCGGTCCAGCCCACCTAACAAGGAGAGCAGCACATGTTCCAGACACCCGAGGAAGTCCTCGCCTTCATCAAGGACGAGGAGATCGTCTTCGTCGACGTCCGGTTCACGGACATGCCCGGCGTGCAGCAGCACTTCAACCTCCCCGCCAAGGCGGTGGACGACGACTTCTTCGTGCACGGACAGCTGTTCGACGGCTCCTCCATCCGCGGCTTCCAGGGCATCGCCGAGTCCGACATGCAGCTCATCCCGGACCCGACGTCGGCGTTCGTGGACCCCTTCCGCGTCGAGAAGACCCTCGTGGTCACCTGCTCGATCGTGAACCCCCGCACCGGTGAGCCCTACCACCGCGACCCCCGCGGCGTCGCCGAGCGCGCCGAGGCCTACATGGCGTCGACCGGCATCGCCGACGTCGCCAACTTCGCCTCCGAGGCCGAGTTCTTCGTCTTCGAGGACGTCCGCTACGACATCCAGCCGCAGGGCTCCTTCTACGCCATCGACTCCGACGAGGCCGCGTGGAACACGGGCCGCAAGGAGGAGGGCGGGAACCTGGGCAACAAGACCGCCACCAAGGGCGGCTACTTCCCCGTCTCCCCGGTCGACAAGCAGGCCGACCTGCGCGACGCCATGTGCGTGGCCCTGGACGAGGTCGGCCTCGAGGTCGAGCGCTCCCACCACGAGGTGGGCGCTCCCGGCCAGGCCGAGATCAACTACAAGTTCAACACCCTGACCAAGGCCGCCGACGACCTGCAGAAGTTCAAGTACGTCATCAAGAACACGGCGGACGCCTTCGGCAAGTCGGCCACGTTCATGCCCAAGCCCGTCTACAACGACAACGGCTCCGGCATGCACTGCCACCAGTCCCTGTGGAAGGGCAGCGAGCCGCTGTTCTACGACGAGAAGGGCTACGGCGGGCTGTCCGACCTCGCCCGCTGGTACATCGGCGGCCTGCTCGAGCACTCCTCGGCCGTGCTGGCCTTCACCAACCCGACGGTCAACTCCTACCGCCGCCTGGTCAAGGGCTTCGAGGCCCCGGTCAACATGGTGTACTCGCAGGGCAACCGCTCCGCCGGCATCCGCATCCCGATCACGGGCACCAACCCGAAGGCCAAGCGCCTCGAGTTCCGCGCCCCGGACCCCTCGTGCAACCCGTACCTCGCCTTCGCCGCCCAGCTGATGGCGGGCCTCGACGGCATCCGCAACCGCATCGAGCCGGCCGACCCGATCGACAAGGACCTCTACGAGCTGCCGTGGGAGGAGGCCAAGGACATCAAGAAGGCCCCGGCCTCGCTCGAGGAGGCGCTCCTGGCCCTGGAGGAGGACCACGAGTTCCTGCTCGCCGGTGACGTCTTCACCGAGGACACCATCCAGTCCTGGATCGAGTACAAGCGCGAGTTCGAGCTCAAGCCGCTGTCCGTGGTCCCGCACCCGCTGGAGTTCTCGCTGTACTACGGCGTCTGAGCCGCAGCAGCACTGCCGGGAAGGCCCCGGACCCCTCGAGGGGTCCGGGGCCGGGACTGTCGCTCTAACGGTGTAAGAGGCGTTTCCATGGTTAGTGGTTCTCCGCCGCCGGCATCCGGTCGGCGAAGGTGATGGCAAAGGCGTTCAGCGCCGGCTTCCACCGTGTGATCCATCGTGTCTGCCCGGTGCCCTTGGGGTCCAGACTCCGCACGACCAGGTACAGCGTCTTCATCGCCGACTGCTCGTTGGGGAAGTGCCCCCGGGCCCGCACGGCCCGACGGAACCGGGCGTTGAGGGACTCGATCGCGTTGGTCGAACAGATGACCCGGCGGATCTCCACGTCGTAATCCAGGAAGGGCACGAACTCCGTCCACGCCCCGCGCCACAGCCGGCTGATCGCCGGGTACCGGGCGCCCCACTTGTCCTCCACCTCCTCCAGGGCGGCCTCCGCGGCGGCAGCGGTCGGGGCGGTGTAGACGGGCTTCAGGTCCTTGGCGAGCTCGTCCCAGTACTTCCGCGAGGCGTAGCGGAACGTGCCGCGGATCAGGTGGATGATGCACGTTTGGACGATCGCGGCCGGGAAGACCGCGTTGACGCTGTCGGGCAGGCCCTTGAGCCCGTCGCAGACCACGAAGAACACGTCCTTGACCCCGCGGGACTTCAGGTCGTTCAGGACCGCGTACCAGAACTTCGCGCTCTCCCCGTCGCCGTCCCCGGCCCACATCCCAAGGATGTCCTTGTGCCCGGCCAGGTCCACCCCGATCGCGGCGTACACGGGCCGGTTGCGGACCTGCCCGTCGCGGACCTTCACCATGATCGCGTCGATGAACACCGCCGCGTAGACCTGCTCCAGGGGCCGGGCCCACCAGGCGGTCATCTCCTCGATGACGCGGTCGGTGATCCTCGTGACGGTGTCCTTGGAGACCTCCGCGCCGTAGACCTCGCCCAGGTGGGCGCTGATTTCCCCGGTGGTCAGGCCCTTGGCCGAGAGCGAGAGAACGACCTGGTCCAGGTCCGACAGCCGCCGCTGGCGCTTCTTGACGATCACCGGCTCGAAGCTGGCTTCCCGGTCGCGGGGGACCTCGATCTCCACGGGGCCGGCGTTGTCGGTGATGACCGTCTTGGACCGTCGCCCGTTGCGCGAGTTGCCGCGGTTGCGGCCCCCGGGCTCGCCGTGCTCGTAGCCGAGGTGTTCGTTCATCTCCTCGTCCAAGGCGGCCTCGACGACCATCTTGGTCAGCTGCTTCAGCAACCCTCCCGGACCGGTCAACGCCGCCCCGTTCGCTCTAGCCTGGCGGACCAGCTCCCGGACGGTTTCCTGCTCCGCCGCAGACAGCTCCGGTGTCTCTTCCGGCTGCTCGCCGGGTGTCGGTGGGCTCACGTCCACCAGTGTCTCGATGTTCTCGCTCATGTCGACCCTCCAACCCCATTCGGGGCGATTGGGCCTCTTACACCGTTACTGCGATAGTCCCC
>NZ_JBISWK010000080.1:0-438 GCF_044462205.1 Kocuria rhizosphaericola
GGGCCCGGCTACTTCTTCGCCCCCACCCTGCTGCGCGACGTCCCCGTCGACGCCCGCGCGGTGACCGAGGAGATCTTCGGCCCCGTCGCCCCGGTGGTGACGTTCACGGACGAGGACGAGGCCGTGGCCCTGGCCAACTCCACCGAGTACGGCCTGGCCTCCTACGTGTTCACCGAGAACATCTCCCGCGGCCTGCGCATCGGCGACCGCATCGAGTTCGGCCTGATGGGCCTCAACGTCGGGGTGATCTCCAACGCGGCCGCCCCCTTCGGCGGGGTCAAGCAGTCCGGACTGGGCCGCGAGGGCGGGGCCGAGGGCCTCCACGAGTACACCACCACCCAGTACATCGGCGTGGAGAACCCCTGGGCCGACGTCCCCGACCCCGGCACCGGCACCCCCGCCTGAGGGTCCTGACCCGCGCTCCCCGGCACGGGACGG